>PMMB01000157.1:0-8461 GCA_003165495.1 Gammaproteobacteria bacterium
GCTTCTTTCGCACCACGGGCGCGGCGACCGCCCCGGCGCAGGTCACCGCCACCGTGCCTGCAGCATTGCTCGACGCCACCGGCGATAGCATTTCGTTTTCACAAATTAAATGGACATCGAGCGGCATCGGCGATGGCGCTGCCGAACCGTTTCCGGCGGGCACATTCGCCAACGGCACTGTGCAGACCGTGGGGTCCATGGCCAGCAACACCTGGAACGAGAGCTGCTGGACGTTTTCCTATTTGAATACCAANNACCGGCGCCGTGCTCTACACGATGTCTGCGCCATGATGGACATCAAGCGCACAGCGTCGGCTTTTTTTTTAAGCCTGGCACTCACCATAATCTGGCCGCAGGCCTCCCGGGCGAAAACGATCATCATCGATGATTCGGGCACGCAGGCGCTCGAACCATCGGTGACCATGCATTGGAAAACCGCGGCGCCGTCGCGCTCGCCGGCCGGCAACTTGATGGTCGGCACGACGACGATTCGGGTGCGGATCAACGTGATGCCCTGGCTGCGGCATGCGGGACGAATCTACCTGGCCTTACCGGCGCAGCAGCCGGGTCCCATCAGTCTCTCGTGGACGACTCAGGGGCGATTTCTACCGGGACAGCTCGTGTCCGGCAATCGCGTGTTGGTCTATGCCGGCCCCGTCACGACGCCGTTCATGGAAGACACATTGACGTTTCAGTTCAGCGTGAACGGGACCCTGATGAAGCGGGTCGTCCCGGTGACCTATCACTTTGAGATGGATGAGGAATGATCATGCAACGGAGTTTCCCGATTCTGCTCTCCCTAGTCGCGCTGGCGCTGCCGATGTCCGTGCAGGCGCAGGGATTTGCCGCGCTCATCTCACCGCCGCGCTTCGAGATCGCGGCGAAGCCCGGAAAAACCTTGCGCAGCGTGATCGAGGTGAGTAACCGATCGACCGCGCCCGCCAAGTACCTCGTTCATACCGCGGACTGGACCTTGGCGCCGGATTTCAGCGTGAGCTTCCACGACGACCTGCGGCCGGGCAGCTGCCGGCCGTGGGTCGCGCTCGAGCGACCGGTCGTCGAGGTACCCGGGGGTGGAACCCTGCGCTACCGCTTCGAAGTGGCCGTGCCGGCGGATGCCCCGGCCGGTGAGTGTCGTTTTGCGGTGATGATCGAAGGCGCCGAACCGTCCATCGCCGCGAGCAAGGGTTTGGATTTGCCTGTCACCGGGCGAATCGGCGTCATCGTCTACGTGACCATCGGCGATGGTGCGCCCGATCTGGAACTGTTGGGACCCAAGATCGCGACGCTCAATGGTCAGCCGGTCCCGACCCTGCGCGTTCACAACGGCGGCACCGCTCATGGCCGCATGAGCGGATTTCTGACCGGCACGGACGCGAAGGGAATCTCCTACGATTTCACTCCCGCGGATTTTCCGATTCTGCCGCACGAAGAGCGTGAGGTTTTCCTGACTCCGTCGTCTGCCAAGGACGATCACCCGACGCTCACCTTTCCGGTCACGGTGAAAGGCACTCTCGAGTGGGGCAACCACAGGACCGAGCTCAATCAACTGTTTGAATGAAAACGCGTGCCAAATCCACCTCCCGACTCGCGTTCGGCCTGTGCGGGCTGGGGGGAATGGTTTGGCTTGGCGCGGCAGTGGCGCAATCGGCCACACCGGCGCAGCCAGCGTCCTGGAGCGCCGCCAATCTACCGGGCACGTCCCTCTATCAGGATAGGTATATCGGCGGCGGATCCTTAGCCCCCGACATCTCCAAAGGCGATGCCGAGAGCGAGAGCAGCGACAGCCAGGGGTTGACCCGCTCGCTGCAGGTCGACGGAGTGGTGAGCGCGCTTAGCTCCCGCGGGTCCGGTTCTCCCACAAATGTGGAGGAGAACGGCATCGTCGCGAAGTCGCAGTGGGAGACGGTCGCCTACGGCGCGTGGTCACTCGATGCCTCGGCGCGCACGGGTGGCTCAGGCCTGGGCCCGTCCGAGCAGGGGCAGGGCGGCGTGGTCACGCTCAGGGAACGCGGCATGCCCTTTGACGGGAGTTGGCAGGCCGACAATGCCCTGGGCGATATCAACACCCCCGACATCGGCCTGGCGCGGCTGCAACCGCGCTTCTATCTGCCGACCAGCCCGATGCAGGGTCTCACCACCGAGTGGCGCGGACCCCAAGGCTTGCAGATCGTCGCAGGCGGTGGGGTGCCCGGCTTCTTTGACGGCATAGAGGTGCCCGACTTTCGCACCTTGGACGGGTCCACCGCAACCGCCGGGGCGCAGTGGTCACCTGCATCGCACTGGACCGTCGGCGGACAGTTCATCGAGGCGCACGACGTGAACCTCAGTATCGGTCCTGTGATCGACGGCCCCGCACTCATAACATCCAACACCGAGCTCCTGACTGCCTCGTGGGCCGATCACGGCGAGCATCTTCAGTTCAATTTACTGGATGGCGACGTCAGCGGCAAAGCCAACGCCGTCGGGGGCTGGGTCGATGGGTCGATCACGCAAGGTAGGGTCCAGCAGAATGCCGGCATCTTTCGCATCGACCCGAATATGACCTGGGGCAACCAAGTGATCTCCGATGATGCGCAAGGCGGCTATTACCGATTCGATTATCAGAGCCGGCAGTGGCTCGCGGATGTCGGTATCGACGAAGTACGTTCCGTATCGGGCCTCGGCTCCAGCACTACCTTTCTCACGGGCAACACGCGCTACCAGATGTCGCGCGATTGGGGTATCGGCAGCGTCGCCAACATCAGCCGCACCGACGGCGAGACCAACTGGTCGCTGGGGAGCTACGTCGATCACTTGAATTCCTGGGGCACCGGCCGCGTTCAGGCGGATCTCGCCGAAGTCCAGGCGGGCCGAGATGTCACGCTGGCGCTGAATCAGACATGGTCGACGCCCGTCGGCATGCGGCTCAGCACGTCGGCGTCGGTCGAGCGCATCAGCGGCGCCTTTGTCAATGGACTTCAGCAGGACAGCACGGTGCTAGGGCTGGCTGCGTTCGGCGGTGGTCAATTCACCGCCAAGCTGAGCGTCGAGGGCAATGTGAATTGGGCGGCCACCGTGCAAGGCAGGGCTGCGCCGGCCGTGTCCGCCAATGTCTCATTGACCTACCGGCTGTCCCAGAATTGGGAAATCCTGGCCACTTATTATGACAGCCAGACCGGATCCTGGACGCCGCTGACCGTGGTCTCGCCGCTGACACCGACGCTAGCGACCGCCGCCGTCCCGGCGTTCGAAGAACGGGGTGTATTTCTGACGCTTCGCTATAGACGAGCCTCAGGATCGCACTTCGCGCCGCTGGGCGGTGCGCCCGGAGCCGGGTCCGGTGAAATCGCGGGAGTCGTGTTTCTCGATGCCAACAGCAACGGACGGATCGATGCCGGTGAAGCCGGCGCGCCGAATGTCACCGTGGTGCTGGATGGGCGATACTCGGTGCAGACGGACGCCACCGGCAGATTTGATTTCCCCGTGGTGGCGACCGGTCATCACGTCATTACGGTCGTTTCCGACAACCTTCCTCTACCGTGGGCGCTCATCAATGAAGGCCGCACGGAGTTCGAAGTCTCGACTCGAGACCGCACGCAGATCAGCATCGCCGCGCAACGGCCACGCTGACCGGCCACACCGCGACGGCACCGGCGTGGGCGCAGGGCGTGCTGTTACCGGGCGCCGAAATTGTCGGACTGATAAACGACGCGGCCGCCCACGACGGTTTGCAGAACATTGATCTGGGCGATCTGTTCCGCAGGGATCTCAAAGAAATTGCGGTCCAGCACGATGAGGTCGGCGAGCTTGCCGACCTCAATCGAGCCCGTTGCGCGCTCTTGATGCAGCTCATACGAGGAATTCATGGTGATCGCCCGCAGCACCTCGCGGCGCGACAGACCCTCATCCTCGCTCAAACGGCCGGCGTACTTGTGGTCGGGCTGGGGCGCATTCGTGCGCGTGACCCCGACTTTGAGCGCGAACCATTCGTTGAGCGGATCCACCGGCCAATCACTGCCGTAGGCAATGCGCGCACCCGCCGCCGCCAGAAAGCCGGCCGGCTCCATGTATTTGAAGCGCGCCGGTCCCAAATATTCGCGCGCGCCCTCCATCGTGTCCGGTGCTTGTTTCTCCCATTGAAATGACAATACCGGAATCACGTTCAGCTGCTTGAAGCGCGGGAAGTCCGCGGGATCGACAATCTCATCATGAGCGATGGCGGCACGGATATCGCGGTCCGGGAATTGCCGCCGCAACACGCCGATGCTATCCAAGCCCTCGCGCACCGCGCGATCGCCGTCCGCATGCATGTGGGGCTCGAAACCTGCGCTCGCCACTTCAATCAGCAGCGCGCTTAAGAGGGGCGCCGGGAAATACACCTCCGGCCCGCGGCTTGAAGAGGCAGCCCAATGCGGATTGGCGGGCGCGCCTTGCAAGCTTAAGTAAGGCGTCAACATGGCGCCCGTGGACGCGGGCGCGGTGATCACGCCGTCGAGAAACAGTTTCACATTGCGCACCGTGAGCTTCGGAATGGGCCCAATCTCCCCCTGGTCGTAGCGCTGCGCCAAGGTCTTGACCATCGCGACTGCCTGCTTGGGGTCGCGACCTTGAAGCGGGGTGATCAGTACGGCGAAGTGCGCGCGCGCCGTCAGCAGGCCCTGGCGCTGCACTGTGGCAAAGGCCTCGAGCGACGGAGGTTCCGCCATCGCGTCCAAGAACGTCGTCACGCCTTGTTTGCGAAACGCGTCCAGCGCGGCCGTCGCCGCCTTGAAATTGTCGGCGGGCGTTGGCGCCGGGATCTGCCTGGCGACCGATTCTTGCGCGGCATCCTCCAGAATTCCCGAAGGGTTGCCCGAGGCGTCGCGACCGACCTTCCCGCCCAGCGGATCAGGGGTTCGTGCGCTGATGCCCGCGAGTTGCAAGCCCCGCGAATTGACCAGCGCCGTATGACCAAACGATGACATGACGAAGATCGGACGCTTGGTTTTCAGCGAATCCAGCGTTCCCCGGTTGGTGACGGTGCCCGCGGGCAACATGCCCTCTTGAAACCAATTCACCACCTCGAGCCAGGTATTAGGTTCTTGGGACTGCGTTTGATCTAGACAGGTCTGAATCCTGGTCTGCATCTGCGCGACACCCAGCTGCTCGTAATTCAAGTTGCACTTCAGTAGCGCGGCGCCGCCTTGCAGCGGATGCGAGTGGCCGTCGACCAGCCCGGGCATCAACATCCGTCCCTGCAAATCGACCACGGCGGTCTTCGGACCCACAAACGCGGCGAGTCCGGCGTCGCTGCCCACATAGACGATGCGGCCCGCGCGAATCGCCAGCGCCTGCTGCACACTGTCGTGGGCGTCGATCGTGTACACCAGCCCGCGCCGATACACCGTGTCCGCGGCGGCAGCAGCCTCGGCGTGCGTCGCAGCGGCAGCCGGCCCGGCGAGAATCGCGGCAACCATCGGCGCCGCTGCGCGCCATCCCTTAGATCGCATCGAGCGCCGCGCCCAGATCCGCAATGAGGTCGTCGGCGTCTTCGATACCGACTGAAATGCGGATCAGCGCATCGGTGATGCCGATCCGATCCCGCGTCTGCTTGAGCACACCGGAATGCGTGGTGCTTGCCGGGTGCGACATCAGAGTTTCGGTGCCGCCGAGACTCACCGCGAGCTTGATCACCTGCAATGCGTCGAGCATGCGAAACGCCTCCGCCTCGCCGCCCTTGACTGCAAATCCGAATGTAGAGCCCGCGCTCTGACACTGCCGCCGGAAGACAGGGTATCGCGGATCGTCCGAGCCTAAAAAACCGAGATAGTTGACACTCGCGATCTTGGGGTGGCTGCGCAGGAAATTTGCCACCAATGCGGCGTTCTCGGCCGACCTGTGCATGCGCAGCGACAGCGTCTCCAGGGAACGCATGATCATCCACGCGGTGTTGGGATCCAGCTGAGTGCCGAGCGCGCCGCGCAATTTCTTCACCGGACCCACGCCTTCGCGCGAGCCGACGACGCCGCCTGCGACCAAATCCGAATGTCCGCCGACGTATTTCGTCAGCGAATACATCACGAGGTCCGCGCCATGTCCCAGCGGTCGCTGAAAAACCGGGCCTAGAAAAGTGTTATCGACCACCACCGACGGTCGTCCGCCGCTCTGCCGCGCGCCGATTTGCACTGCAGTTTCATGCATCAGGGCAAGATCGACCAGGCTATTGGTCGGATTCGCCGGCGTCTCCACCATGACCAGAGAGACTCGGCCGCCGGTTTCGGCGGCGCGTTTCGAAGCACGCAGAGCCGCCTCCGTCACCGCGCTCCTAT
This sequence comes from Gammaproteobacteria bacterium, assembly GCA_003165495.1. Taxonomy (GTDB): domain Bacteria; phylum Pseudomonadota; class Gammaproteobacteria; order Steroidobacterales; family Steroidobacteraceae; genus Bog-1198. The sequence goes on from PMMB01000157.1 coordinate 6,291, forward strand.
CATGACCCAGAGTAAAACTCACTGCGCTCACCCCGAACGCGGGCAAGGTCCTTTCGATGAGAGTTTCTGTGCCGCCATACAAGGGCTGACTCATCAGAATGACGTCGCCCGGCCGCACGTAGGCCCAGAGGACCGTGGAAATCGCGGACATGCCGCTGGAGAACACCGCCGCCGTCTCGCCCTCTTCCCACAACGCCAGGCGATCCTCGAGCACTTCGAGGTTGGGATTGTTGAAACGCGAGTAGACAAGGCCGGAGGCTTGACCGGCGCTCGGCTCGCGCCGGCCCGAGGTAAAGTCGAAAAAATCCTTGCCGTCCTGTGCCGTCTTGAAGACGAACGTCGACGTCAAGAAGATCGGCGGTTTGAGCGACCCTTCCGACAAGCTCGGATCATAGCCATACCCCATCATCTGGGTTTCGGGCTTGAGCACGTGTTTGCCGATTTTGCGTTTATGATACGAGTCGTAACTCACGCTTCCCCCAACGAGTCTGTTTTATGAGCACAATATAACCTGTCGGCCCGAAAGCGTGGAATGAATCAATCGTGTTACTCCTAGTCATCGCCGCTGGGGCGTTCCTCAGCACTATGGTCGGCGGCCTGCTGGCGCTCAAGCTGCACGACAAATTGCATCTGATATTGGGTTTCAGCGCCGGCGCGGTCATCGGCGTCGCATTTTTCGATCTGTTGCCAGAAGCGATCAATTTCGGCGAGAAATTTCACAGCCCCGCGACCATTCTGTCCTGCACCGCGCTCGGTTTCTTGTCGTACCTGGTTTTAGATCGAATTCTGCTATTTCACGGCGACGCCGCGCCTCGCGGCCCCTTCGCCGCCGGCGTATTGTGCATTCACAGCCTGCTTGACGGCATCGCCATCGGGCTCGCATTCCAGGCCTCGCATGAAGTGGGAATCGTAGTCGCGATTGCGGTGCTCACCCACGATTTCTCCGATGGCATCAACACCATGAACATCGTATTGAAGAACCGAGGGCGTAGAACGCAGGCGTTTCGCTGGCTCTTGGTAGATGCGCTGGCGCCCGTGCTGGGAGTCGCGTCGACGTATTTCTTCACTCTCCCAGGTGAAGGTTTCGGCGCCGCACTGGCGCTATTCGCCGGATTCTTTCTTTACATCGGCGCCAGCGATCTGATCCCGGAGAGCTATCACGCGCATCCGAAATTTCTCACAACCGTCATGACCTTGGGCGGAGCGGCTGTCCTGTATCTGGCCATCGCACTAATCGGGCAATAGCTGCGGGACGGCATCTCGACTCGTCGCCGCGCTGCCGGCCGAGGCAACCATGATGCTGGCTATCGCCACCCACTGGATCCAACTTAAGCGTTCACCGAGAAAGCACAGACCCGACAGAGCACCCAGCGCCGGATCCAAGCTCATGAGGACGCCGACGGTTCGTGTAGGCAATCGCGGCATCGCCAACATTTCGAGCGAATAGGGAACCGCGCTCGACAGCAGCGCCACTGCGAGCGCGGAAGGCAATATTGCCGGCGACAACAGTTGCCCGCCGGCCTGTACCGCGCCGATGGGCACGATCACGATGGCCCCCACCACCATGCCGAGCGCCGTGGTTTGACCCCCGTGCCGAGCTCCCGCCTTGCGGCCAAAATAAATATATAGTGCCCAACACGCACCGGCAGCCAGCGCGTAACCGACACCCGCGGTATCCAACGGCTTGGACCCCAATCCCAGCGGCAGCAATGCAAGCAATCCAATTGCCGCCATCAGGATCCACACGAAATCGACGGCGCGGCGCGATGCCGCCATTGCCAAAGCCAGCGGGCCGGCGAACTCCAGGGCAACCGCAATACCGAGCGGAATGGACCGCAGCGACAGATAGAAGCAGAAATTCATGCAGCCCATGGCCAGACCGTAAGCGACGATCACCCGCAACTCGCGCGCGCTCAAGCGCATACGCCAGGGGCGCCAGGCAGCCAGCAACATGAGCGATGCCAAGGCCATCCGCAACGCGGTAGTGCCGGCGGCGCCCACGACAGGAAACATTCCCTTGGCGATCACCGCACCGAGTTGAAAGCAGACCATGGCCGCGATGAGGCCGGCGATCGGCGCGGCCACCGTGTCCGTCTTGAGCCTCAAGCGTCGGAACTGTCGGCGGGCACTTTGTCGAGAAGATGCAAATGTTTCATCACGCGATTGAGATT
>PMMB01000157.1:8527-9830 GCA_003165495.1 Gammaproteobacteria bacterium
GTCACGACGGAATTGCCGCCGGTGACGAATTGCCGGCCGATCTTCGTCGAGCCCCCCATCATGAAACCGGCCGTGAAGAAACCGTTCTCGCCCAGGTCACAGTTGTGCGCAATGTGACAAATGTTATCCAGCTTGGTCCCGGATCGGATGTAGGTGGATGTCAGCGTGGCGCGGTCGATGGCGCAATTACTGCCGATTTCGACTCTGTTGCCGATTTGAACATTGCCCAGGTGCGCGATTTTTCGCGGCTTGCCGTCGGGATCCACGGCGTAGCCGAAGCCGTCGCTGCCGATGCTGGTATGCGGATGTATTTCGCAGTCATCACCGACCTCGCAGCCGGCGCCCACGAAAACATGCGGGTGCAGCACGGTTCGCTCGCCGATTCGGGCATCGTTCTCGATGACAGCGTGAGCGCCGATCATGCACTCGTTCCCGATGCTCGCATGCGCGCCGATCACGCAATAGGGTCCAAGGTATGTCCGCTCGCCGATCGTGGCATCCGGGTGCACCACCGCGGTCGGATGGCGTTCGCCCCATTGAGTGAACCGATAGCATTTCCTATCGAAGTATTTCAGTAAAACGGCCATGCCCATGGATATGCTTTGCACCGAAAAGCAGCAGCTACCGGCATCCATCAGAGCGTCGACGCAGCCGGTCATCTGCGCCGCAACGATGAGAATCGCAGGCTTGTGAAGGCGTGCCTCCGCAAGTTGCTCTGCGTCGCTCACATAGACCAAGCTACCCAGCAAGGCCTCCTGCGGAACGTGGCAGTGGCTTGCCTCGATTTCCAGATCCCCGTGCAGGAAAGTGAAGATATCCGAATGCTGATTCTTGATGGTGTGTGCGCTGAGCATGCTGCTGTCCCTGACCAATCCTCGGGCGAGTGCCCGGCGGAGTATGATCGCAAATGGCGCCTTTCGTGAACAATCATGCGTGACCCAATAGACAGTTTCCTTGCGCAACGTCCCTTGATGGTCCTGAACGGCGCGGCGCGCACCGGCCCGGAGGAAATTCGCGGCGTGAAACAATGCCTGCAACCCGGACATTCGGCGTATTGACCGGATCGGGTGCGGCGTTCGCGAATCTCGCGATTGTCGCGAGCCGTCGCCTAGTGCTCGGAAAAATGCGGCTCGCGCTTCTCGAAGAAGGCGCGCACGCCCTCCACGCAATCGTGGGTCTCCAGCGTCATCTCCTGCGCGCTGCGCTCGGCGCGCAATTGTTCCTGCAGCGAATTATCGAACGTCGAGGTGTGCAAGGAGCGAATTTGACCGAGGACGGCGCACGGCCCGGTGGCAAGACGATG
>PMMB01000014.1:0-867 GCA_003165495.1 Gammaproteobacteria bacterium
TCGCGCTTCAAATTTCAAAAATTACTGCAGCCGTTCACGATCGAGCGCGGCATCGCCACGCCGATCATTTGGTTTTTGCTGGATTGGCTGGTGCTGGGTGTGTCGATATTCAGTTTGCTGTTCGTGGAAGCTTGGTGGGTAAAGGTATTCGCATCGCTGGTGGCGGCTCTGTGGATCGCTCGCCTGTTCGTGATCGGCCACGATGCCTGTCATGGCTCTTACACGCCCAACAAAACACTCAACAAATGGATCGGCAGAATTGCGTTCTTGCCGTCGCTCACGCCGTACAGCCTGTGGGAAATCGGTCATAACCTGGCGCATCACGGCTTCACCAATCTNNTGGATTCGGCGCCGGCTGGAGCGCATTTACCGCAGCGGCGTCGGTCAAGGCGTGTACTACATGATCGAGATGTGGTGGAAGAAGCTCTTCTTCCCGGGACGCAAGCATGTGAGCACTCGACGCATCAGCTACACCTGGGACAGCCTGTTGGTGGCGGCCTTCGGCATCCTTTGGGTCGGCGGCTTGGTCGTATGGGGCCTCTACAGCGGCAGGTCGATTTGGTCTCTGCTGATATTCGGATTCGTGGTGCCGTTCTTCCTTTGGAACTGCTTGATGGGCTTCGTCATCTATGTGCAGCACACACACCCCCGCGTCGCCTGGTACGAGCGGCGTGATGAGTGGTCTGCGAACGCCGGATACGCAACGACCACGGTGCATATCAAGCTCATGCGGCCGCTCGACGGTTTGATCCATTATATTCTCGAGCACGGCGCCCACCATGTGAATATGGGAATCCCGCTGTATCGTCTCAAAGAGGCTCAGGCGCGGCTCACCGCCACTCTCGACGAGCGGTTGAATTCCGAAGT
>PMMB01000014.1:893-1159 GCA_003165495.1 Gammaproteobacteria bacterium
GGTGATCGCAATTGCGATCACCCGCATCGTTCTTACGCGCCAATGCGGGCGCGCGATCAAAATCTTGTCTTGATTCCGGCGAAAGCACCCAAACTCGGCTGCAGGAAGCCGACCGGGTCCTCGTAGTGTCGATCGAAGAGATTATTGACGCGGCCGTAGATGGTTAGGTTACCCGTGAGATTGTAGGCGGCGGCGAGGTTCATCGTCGTATAGCCCGGAGCGGTCAACCTCAGAATCGAGAAATCCCGATTTCCGTCGATCCACGA
>PMMB01000014.1:1187-3290 GCA_003165495.1 Gammaproteobacteria bacterium
TTCAAGTCAATCTTGTGTTTGGGTCGGCGCAACAATTCCTGGTGGAGAATATCGTCCGTGGCTTGCGTGTATGTGTAGTCCAATCTGAAGTTAAGATCCTGACGCGGTTGATATGCAGCGAAGCTTTCAACGCCTTCCGTTACTGCGCGGCCCACGTTGGTGTATGTAGTAAAGTCCGAATTGTCCTCAATCAAATTCTTGATGTTATTGCGAAAGTACGTGGCGCCGAACCGGACTGTGTCGCCAAGCAAAGCCTGCTCGATGCCCAGATCGTATCCCAAACTGCTTTCCGGCTTCAGATTCGGATTCGCGAAAAAACCGAAGTCCGGAAAATTTTGGAACATTTGACTCAAGGTGGGCGCCTTGAATCCGGTTCCGACGCTCGCCTTGAACTTCGTTCCCGTATCCTGGATGACATACGCGGGCGCCACACGGTAGGTGACCTTGCCGCCGAAGCGGTCGTTATCGTCGTACCGCACGCTCACAGTGTTGAACACGGCGTCGCCAATACTTGATTGAAGTTCCGCATATCCGGAATCGATCGTCGTGCTGGCGGAAAGCGGCACCGTCATCTCGTCCCGTTGGTGTTCGGCCCCCAGCACGAGTTTTTCATCGGTGGCGAGCCTAATGTTTCCCTGCCAGTCAATTTTCACGCGCTCGCCGAAGAAATCGCTCTCGGGACTCTCAGGACTGGTCTCAAAGGACTTGACGCTGCTATAGGCGATTCCGAGCGTCTGCTCGAGCGCTCCGTCGAATGAAATCACGTGCCCGATCGCCCGCGTGTAGTACTGGCGGGTGTCGTTCGCGCTTTGCGCCGAATCCGGGAAGTCCGCCGGAAAGTTTTGATAGTTCTCACCGGTGAGGCGCAAGTGCGAATCGGTGTAGCGCGCGACGAGGCCGACGTCGAAATGATCGGTCACATCGAATCCAAGCTTCGTCGATCCGGTGAGGTTGTCGTAGTCGTCGTCGATGCGCCGTTCTCCGGGCGCGAGCAGATCCAATGGCGTCACCGGCGTTGCGCCCGAATGCATGTGCCCGACGTTCGCCGCATAGTGAAACCGGTCGAGCGAACCGCTGACGCCTGCGGCCTGGTTGAACGTATCGAACGAGCCGGCCTCGGCGCCGGCGCTGAACTGCGCGGGGCCCGACCCGCTTTTGGTGATGACGTTGACGACGCCGCCGATGGCGTCCGACCCGTAAAGGCCGCTTTGCGGGCCGCGCAGGATTTCGACCTTCTGAATGTCCTGAGTCAGGAATTGGCCGAAATCGAACGTACCGATGGGGCTGCTCGGATCGCTGACGTCGATGCCATCGACCAAAACCTTGGTGTGGTTGGAATTCGTGCCNNCGCATGAACACGGAAGTCTGGCCGCCCGGACCGCCCGTTTGAACGACGTTCAACCCGGGTACTTCCTTCAATAAATCGGGCAATGTTTGGATCTGCCGGTCGGCGATTTCGTCCGCCGTGATGACGGAAATGCTGCTGGCAACCTGCAATTCCGGTGTGGGAATGCGGGTGGCGGTGACCACCACGGTGTCAGGACCGTCTTCGACCTCAGCGCTCGCGACAGTGACAGATGCGAACACGGGGATGGATGCAACGAGAACGAGAATAAACAATTTGCGCACAAGTTTCTCCTGGATTGGGGCCCAAGAGCCGGCACGCGAAGGCGCATTGATGCTGAATTTTTCAAACCCGATGGCTCCGCGACGACGACTCCAACACTGTCGTCGCGACGGTTTCCCCCGCAGCTATCAGCGCACCCCGGCCAATAACAGGACGACGGCGCGAGGCGGGTGTCCTGGCTCCCGGGTTATAGCTCTGGTCCGCCTTCCCAAGGCTTAAAGCCTCAGTGGATTCGTGGACGTTCGCTCGCCGGTCACAGTTGCGGGGGCAGCCGCGGTATTGCACCGCGTTCCAATTTAAGTCCCTTGCGGGAACCTTGCGCTACCCCAAGATGATACTCGATATCGCGAAGCGGTCAATCAACGCGCGCGCCCTTGATACGGACGATGAAGCCCCGTCTAATTCTTCAGTTGCTTCGCGTGGTGGCGCAGATGGTCCGCCATGAAGGTCTGCATGAAATAGTAGCCATGATCGTA
>PMMB01000238.1:0-156 GCA_003165495.1 Gammaproteobacteria bacterium
GGGGCGGCTACGGTTGGTACGGGCCTTGGGCCTGGGGTGGTCTCGGGTTGGGTTTATATTTTGCGACTCTGCCGCTGTATTACTCGACCCTTTGGTGGGGCGGCGTTCCCTACTACTATGCGGACGACACCTACTATCGTTGGAACGGCACGGTCA
>PMMB01000238.1:247-3969 GCA_003165495.1 Gammaproteobacteria bacterium
GAGGGCCGCGGATATAGCGTCAAGTAGTAGCCGTTACTGCGAACGATGGCGCTCGCGCGCCACCCAGGCTTCCACATCCTCGAGCTTTCTCGGAATGGACAAGGTGAGCAACCGGTAACCGCGGTCTGTCGTGACCACTTCGTCCTCAATGCGCACGCCGAAACCCTGTGCCGGGAGGTAAACGCCGGGTTCAACCGTAAACACAGCACCCATAGGAATGGGCTTCTCGTAGTCGCCCGCGTCGTGGACATCGAGGCCGACGAAGTGACCGAACCCATGGATGAAATCGGCAAGGTAGCCGGCTCGCCGCAAGGATTCTTCGGCGACATGTTGGAGGTCCGCCATGGAGACACCGGGCTTGATGGCGGCGAAAATATCCTCTTGCGCCTGGTATACGGCGCGATAAACGAGCGCTTGTTCCGCCGTGAAATGTCCAGACACAGGATACGTGCGAGTGACGTCCGAAGCATAACGACCATACTCCGCCGCGGCATCTACTACGACCAAGTCGCCGGTCTGCAGGAGCCTGGAGTTCTGATCCCAGTGCAGCACAGCACCGTTCGGGCCGCTGCCGACGATCGATGAATACGACAGGCCTGTGCCGCCGTTGGCATAAAACGCATATTCAAGCTGCGTCTGAATGTCGCGCTCCGAGACACCGGCGACCGTCGCGCGCGCGACGGCATTGTGCCCTTGCGCGGTAATGGCGATGGCACGTTCCATGCGTTCGAGTTCCTCAGGACCATGAGTTGCACGTAGCTCGGCGAGCAGACCTCGCTTGTATATCACCTTGAGGCCGAATCGGCTGGCGAGGCGTAGCGCCAGCTCATCATCGACGCGGTCCACCTTGCCCATGTTCGCGGGCGAGATAATCGCAACACAGTCGTGGTGCAGCCCCGTGCCCGATAGCGCGACCTCGGGCGAGCCGCGTAGAACGCGGTCGACGCCATATTTCTTGAGCAGCGCCGGCGAGACAGGCTCGCGCGGTCCAGTCCAGCGCTCGGCTTCGGGGTCCCTCGCTTTCAGGAAGAGCAGCACTTTGCGGTACTGCGACTTAGGCTGTAGTACGAGGTGCGCATTGGGTTCGTTGATACCAGTCAGCCAGTAGAAGTCGGCATCCTGACGGTAATCTTCGGTGACGCCAGTCACGTCGCCCTGGGAGGAAATGACCGCCGCGCAGCCATCCAGTTCGGCAAGCACGCGAGTTCTTCGCTGCTCGTAGATGGTGACGGGCAGGTCCGCGGGCGGCGTCGGGTTCGGGTGAACGAAGTTTCCACCGATGGCAGCCGCGAGCAAGAGGGAATTGATCATTTCGAATAGTCCTTAAGTATTGCGGCGGGTAGGATTCGGTGCGGTTCAGATCCTACGTTGCGCCAAATCATTCTTGCAAGCACGCGGCCAGGTGACCCTAGGCGTCAGCGGCCCCTAAGATTTGCGAGGCGCTGTAATCGCAATGCGAATGGCGGCCAGTGGCGCGTGATCGTCGAACGGCTGAGTTTTGGGGTCTTTGGGCACACCGAGCCGGCTCCATAGCAAGTCAAGGTCGGGTGTTTGCGACACGGTCTTGATCTGTAGGTAGAGATCGTCAAGTACCCGGGTACCTGTGGCCGCGTCTCCGATGTGAAATACCTCGTCGATATCGCGCTCGAAACCATATCCTCCGGTCTGTTCCAGAATCGCTCGCAACGCTGTTTGCAGTCCAATTCGATTGCCCGTCTGTTCGCGTATCGCGATATCGGCTTGGAGGCAATACAACGCACCGCCCCAATAGGTACGTCCCCACGTCGGCGTTTGATCCATTCCGCCTTCCCCGTTGCGCGGCAGGCCCATGGGCATGGAACGCCGGTACTCCGCCCAGACATCAGTGATTTCGCGATTTCCAAACTGCGCTCGAGCGACGCCTTCAACGTAGGTGGCCAAGCCTTCCGCCAACCAATTGTGCTGCCGGCCCACTTCGGGCAGCGCGAGATGCACCATTTCGTGCACGAGAACCCAGTCGTCCGACAAGGCGTCCGACGTGGCCTCGCGACCGATTCTTACTTGAATCACAAGTCCCAAGTCATTAGTCGTGCGGCCGCCGCCGACGCCACCGCCTTCCATGCTCTGCAGGCTAAGGACGACGAGCGGCGCCGGAAAACGCCCGTAATAATCCGCGACGATGTTCGCCGAACGCGCAACCCAAGTGCGCACTAATTGCCGTCGGGACGGGGTCGGGTCGTCTACGAGCAGACACAACGTCGATTCTCGAATTCGAAGTGTTTCGGTGGTGTGAGCAGGGCAGGCCGTGGCATTCACGTGGTTGCATAACGCTACCGCCAGCAGCCCAACGAGACTGAGAATTGAGGTTTTACGCACGGTCATTCCTCACTTGCAATGGCGACTCACAGCGGCGCTAACGCAAGGCAGCGACGATGCTTCCAGCGATAGGTCCCTGCTGGCTTCGCTGAAGCAATACGGCAACGCGAGTTGCCTCGGTCGGAAATGAATCCAGCGGCACTCGAATTATGCTCTTTTTACCGTCCCAGATACCCAGCCGGCGAAATTGTCTGACGATATTGAATTCTGCGAGCGTCCGTCCGGAATTCTCGCCACGCCCAACCGCCGTCGACGCCTCGGGTAAATAGGCGACGAGATTCACATCAAAACCGCTCCGGTCCCGGCGTTCAGGCAACGTGACTGTGAGTTCGCCATTCGCGACCTCCGCTTCTATTGGGATCGTATCCAGTGTTTCGGCCAGTGCCGCTACAATGCGTCGCCTGTCTGAACCTACGAAACTGCGCCGGCCGTCAATGACGACTTGAGGCGTAAATGCCGTAGATAACCTTAAGGTGTCGACGTAGCGCAACTGACGTTGAACCGCTTCTGCTATGGAAAAACGGTCACGCCAACCGATGCTGTCCCAGTAATCAACATGAAAGGCAACGGCTATGACATTCGGCAGGCGCGCGAGTACTCCTAGCAGCGCGTCCGCTGGCGGACAAGAACTGCAGCCTTGGGAGGTATAAAGTTCCACTACGACCGGTCTTGCCGTGGAGCGAAACTGAGCCATGCAGATACCGGCAGGACCGACCGCAAGTACGGCAAGCAAGTGTTCGGATTCGTCATGCTGGGCTTGGGCGTCCTGATTGCGACAGGAGCCGATAAGTCAGTGGAGACATGGGTCCTCGACCGGACGCCCGATTGGCTCACGGCTGTCACCACCAAGTTTTAATGTTTGCGGCAACCGGATAGCGTCTAGACGTGAACTGCCGGAGATCCGGTGCTCATGCCGCCTTCTTCAGCGCGCGTTTCCCTGACTCGCATCGGCGATTGGCCTGGCTCGTCGGCGCTACTGAAGAAGAGGACTCGTTCCCGCTGACGGACGGGGGCATCCTCCCCGCGGACAAGATGTTCTTCGCAGCATTGACGTCCCGGTCATGAGTGTCACCGCACTCGCTGCACATCCACGTCCTTACAGCACACATGTCCAGACCCGTGGGCCCCGTGCGGGACCCGCAGCTGCTGCATGTGCGCGTGGTGTTTCTCTCGCTGACGACGCAAACGCTTCTGCCGGCGTACTCGCCCTTGTACTGCAACTGCGTCTTGAGCATGCCCCAGCCGGCGTCGAGCACGGATTTTGCCATCCGTGTCTTCACCAGTCGGATGCTACTCACGTCCCCTACGACGATGATCTGATACCGATCGACGATCTTTCTCGAAAACTTGTGCAGGGCATCCTTGCG
>PMMB01000105.1 GCA_003165495.1 Gammaproteobacteria bacterium
GAGTTTGAATGTGGCACCGTTGCCGCCGAAGTTCGTTGCACGATCAGACCAAGCGGTGCCGCTGGAGATTCGCGCCACGGCGTTCGGGGAACCCAAACCTGCGGCGGGCAAGCCGATTTATGACGACGCGCGGCTCGCCAACGGTGACGCCGCGGTGATTGCCTTGAGTGCGGTGCGCGAGGAGCCGGGGACCCCATCGGGAGATTCGAAACTCGAGGACTTGGGATTGCGGCGGCAGGTTGCCGCGCAAGTCGCCTCGACCGAGGCGCAGAGCTATGCCGCCGGCGCACGCGCCGACGCCAAGGTGATCTTGAATCCACAGGCAATCGAGTAGTTGACTGGACTCCTGCACCAACTTTCCGATTGGTACCTGGCGACTTTAAATCAGGGTGGTTATTGGTTGATCGCCGGACTGATGGCGCTGGAAAGCACCATCGTGCCCATCCCGAGCGAATTGATCATTCCGCCGGCCGCGTATCTCGCGCAACCCGGAGGTCAATTCTCCTTCGTGGGTGTCGTGCTCGCCGGAACCGTAGGGTCGTGGGTGGGGGCGTCGGTGATGTATTGGGCCGGCCGCCTCTTAGGTCGTCCTCTCATCGTGCGCCTTGGTCGCTACGTCGGGCTGGGACAGGCGAAAATCGAGCTGGCGGAGCGCTGGTGCGCTCACTATGGCCCACCCGGCGTGTTCTTCTCCCGGCTGCTGCCGGTGATCCGCCATTTGATCGGCATCCCCACCGGTATTCTGCTCATGGACTTTCGCTGGTATGCGCTCGCCACGCTGTTGGGGTCGCTTCTGTGGTGCTCGGTGCTCGCCTGGTTAGGGCTGGCATTGGGGCAGCATCCTCTGCTGCTGGCAGGCTCGCTGCACCGCTTCCTTGCGCTGGTGCTGGTCGTGGCGGCTGCCCTGGCGGTGCTGTACTACGTGTTCGTGCAGCGGGCGTCCCGCCCTGACAGGCATCGTGGTTAGGTCGCCGTTCGCCCGCTCGCCGGCTGCGGCCCCGTGATCGGGAACTTGGCGAAAATCGCCGCGGTGCCCGCATTGATCTTGGCCTCGGCGTTCGGGCCCGTCAGATTGCCAACGCTCTGGTTGACCGAGGCGTGCCAAATCGGCGTGCGTGACTTGGCGTCGAAGATATCCACCGCAATGCGGGTCTCATCGCTCACATAGGGACCGTCCCATCCCCAGCCGCCGCCGTAGAAGCCGCCGCGGTAGCCCCATCCGTAGCCCAAGCCCCAGCCCGGCCCAAAACTATTGTAATAATCATTGAATACTTGGCGCGAACCCATGGCGTATCCGACTATGCAGTCCGCGGTGGCGCGATCCGCCAGGATGATGCCTCTGGCCGCCAGATTGGATTCAATCGCGATCCGCAGGCGTTCTGCGTTCAGGGGATTCCCATACGCGGCCGGCTGATTCGCATTGGCGACGAATTCTTTCGCAAACGCGTAGGTATGACAACTCGATAGCGACATGCTCGGATTGGCATCGGTGGTGACGGGCAGCGTAGTGCAGGCGGCGAGGTTCAGGCCCAATGCTCCGGCGGCCGCAGCGTGTATGAGATGGCGATTTAACATAATTAGTCCCCTCGAAGCAGCCAATGGCCCTGCACAACGTATTTTACCCATAACGTTAGATCCCAAAACCGGTTGACACGGCGACTTGTCCAAAAGTTCGGTGTGACGCTTGGTTTCAGGAGCCGTCGCTGTCCGAGGGAAAACTCATGCCCACGGTGTGGTAGCCGCCGTCGACGTACAGCACCTCGCCGCTGATGCCGGCCGCAAGCGGCGAGCACAGGAATGCCGCCGCGTTACCCACGTCGTCAATGGTCACGTTGCGCTTGATGGGCGCGGTGGCCGCCACATGGGCGAGCATTTTGCGCAGGCCGGGAATGCCGGCGGCGGACAGCGTTTTGATCGGGCCTGCCGAAATGGCGTTTACCCGTATGCCGTGTGCGCCTAAGTCGGCGGCGAGGAAGCGCACATTGGCCTCGAGGCTCGCCTTGGCCAGCCCCATCACGTTATAGCCAGGAATGGAGCGCACGGCTCCCAGATAGCTCAAGGAGACCATCGAGCCCGCGCGTCCCTGCATGAAGGGCAGCGAGGCGCGCGCCAGGGCCGTGAAGCTGTAGCTGGAAATATCGTGGGCCACGCGAAAACCCTCGCGCGTGGTGGCATCGAGAAAATTGCCGGTAAGTGCCTCGCGCGGGGCGAATGCCACGGCATGCACCAGAATATCGAATCCGTCCCAACGGGATTTGAGATGCGCGAACCCCTTCGAGATCTCCTCGTCGGACGCGACATCCATGACAAACGTGATTTCTGAGCCTAATTGCTTGGCAAGCGGCACCACGCGGTCGGTCATGCGCTCGATATGCGCAAACGCCAGTTCAGCGCCTTGGGCGTGCATGGCTTGCGCGATGCCCCAGGCAATGGAACGGTCCGTGGCGAGGCCTACGATCAGCGCGCGTTTACCGCTCAAAAACCCCATGTTTGTTTACCCTTGTTGTCGGTTCGAATCGACGTACATGACCAGACGTTGGCCCGCCCTGATTTGATGATGCTGGTTCAGTCCGTTCCAGCTCTTGAGCTGTGGAACCGAAACTTGAAACTGCCGCGATATACTGTAGACGGTGTCGCCGCGGCGCACGATGTAAAGTACGCGGCGGCCGGACCCCGCTCCCTCATCGCGATATCGCCGTGCGCTCGCCTTGATGACCAGGCGCTGACCCTTCACCAGCGTGTCGGCGGCGCCCATGTTATTCAGCCGGGCGAGAGTGCTCACCGGCATGCCGTGGCTGCGCGCAATACTGCTCAACGTCTCACCCCCGCGAACGCGGTAGACGATTTGACGCTGTCTACGTCCGCCGAGATCAGGCCGGTCCACTCGCGACGCGGCGAGCAATACCTTGTCGGGCAATACTCCGCTGATCTCGGGAATCTTC
>PMMB01000080.1:0-3866 GCA_003165495.1 Gammaproteobacteria bacterium
TACGCGAGCTTCCCGATGGCGGGTTCGGCGACCGACATTTCGCTCGACAGCGCCATTAGCCTGGTCGACAAGGCACTCTACGTGGCCAAACGCCGGGGCCGGGACCGCGCCTGTCTCATCAAGGTGGTGAGCGCCCGCGATGAAAAGGAATTGACGACCATCAGCTCTGAATTCGAGTCCGCGACGACGGACCGCAGAGTTCAGTTGGCAGAGATTCTGGGCGCCGCGGCCTGATCGCCGCTCACGGATTCGCGAAAAACGTCTTGGCAGCCGCGAAGCAAAACGGCGACACCAGCGTCGTGTGATACACCTCGGCGACCGCCAGCGCCCCACCGTCGGTGGCCCCTTGCGCGATGGCGGTTGCGGCGACGAGCGCTTTTGCAATCTCAAAATCGTTCTTCAGGCCGGCGTAGGGGTCATTGCTCGTCGCCGCGGATTCGAGATCGAGCACGCCGATCGACGCCGTTGCCGGTGCGCGCGAGGCCCAATAGCTCTGCATCAGTCCGGTGTTGAACCAAAAGACCACCGGATCGACAGCGCCGCCGCACAGCAGCACGGGCGCGGTCGGCACCCAGTTGCGCAGATCATTGTCCCGCAGCGCCTGCCGCCATGGTAGGCCGGGGTTTGCGGCGGCGACCCCGGTCGTGATGCTGGGCCAGCCGCCATCCGGATTCGACTGCGCGTCCTGCAGGTAGCTCAGGCGGTAAGAGTTCTGAAGCAAATTGCCCGTACCAAAGCCGAGCGCAAACACCTCAGCGAGGTTCGCCGGGGTCGCCGGCGGCGTATCGAGGGCGAACGCGGGCGCGGGCGGCGTCGAACTAAACAGTGCAAATTCGGGAAGCTTTCCTTGCGCGTACAGCTGACTCCTCACGGTCGTGCTCGGCAGCAAGGAGTCGATGCCGGCCGCGTATTGGTCCGCGAATACGTCAACGGGGTTGGCGTAGATATCGCCGTAGGCCCTTTGATACGCGGTGAGCAGCAGGGTGGAGGACACTGTCGCACCGCCGTTGACCTCGCCGTAAAATACAGCGTCGACAAACGCCGCAAGCGCATACGGCCCCGACATTGGCGCAGCCGCCGTAACGGTCATTCCCGCAGCCTGCATGGCCCGATGGGTGGCCATCGCCACGTACCCGCCCTGCGAATAGCCGGTGATGAACAACCGTCCGTCATCCTTCGTGAGGCTTAGGGAGGCCAGCGGCAACGCCGTGCGCGCCGCCGCGAGCGCATCGATCATGTCCTTGGACTGCTGATCGGCGATAAGGAAAGGATGATAAGGAAGCGTCGACGTGTCGTAGCCGGCATAGTTCGGTGCCACGACAATGTAGCCCTTGGTCGCGAACAGCGCCGCCAGGTTGAGAGCCTCGGTATTCTGTAAATTGTCCATGTTGAACGCGCGGTCGGTCGTGGTGCCATGCGCGTACAAAAGAATCGGACGTGCCCCGGTGCAGTTCGCGCCAAGACCGGTCGGTATCATCAGCGCGGCGGACGCCGTCGTGGCTTCATTTGCGCCGCCAACCGTCTCGTAGGCAATGTCGTACATCAGGATGTCGCAGACCGGCGCGCCGCTGAGAGACAGCAGCTGCTGATTGCTCGCGAGATTGAGCTGGAGCAGCAGACTCGATGCCGTGAGCGTCGACAGAAGCTGGAGTGGATTTTGCAGCAAGGTTCCGCGCGCCGGAGTCGCGGGCATGCTGGAATCCAAGTTGCGGCTGCCGCCACCGCCGCCGCACGCGGCCAGCAGCAACACAGCAAGAAAAGACGCAGACAAGCGCTTGATTAGACACATACCTTGGTCCCCGCCTGTTTGGACCGCAGGTTGCGCTGCGTAGTTCCTCGCCGCATGGGTAAATGACGACCTGCCGCGATCACTGCGCCGGCTTGGCTCGTGGCGACCCGCCGCGGCGTAGCAGCGTGAGCGCCAGAACCGCCGACGCGATCATGAGAAACAGACTGACCGCGTTCAGCACCGGAGTCGCACCCTCGCGCATGCGTCCATACATCATCACAGTCAACGGAGTATCCGCACCGACCAACATCAGGGTCGTGTTGAAGTCCGCGAACGACATCAAGAAGGAGATGGCGGCCGAACCCAACAGCGCGGGCCGCAGATACGGCAGTAGAATGGTGCGGAACACGGCCGCTTTGGAGGCGCCGAGATTGAGCGCCGCTTCCTCGAGAGTGCGGTCGAAGCGTCTTAGCCGAGCGCTGATGGTCAGCGTCGCAATGGTCGCAATGTAGGAGAATTGACCGAGTACGACCAAGGGTAGTCCCGGCCGCAGAAAATCAAGTTCCAGGCCGAAGGTGTCATCCGCGATATCCGCTATGCGACTTGCAAAGGCGAGGATGGAAATGCCGAGGATGACCCCGGGGATCACCAGCGGCGCCAGCATTAGGATCGACAAGGCCTGCTTGCCGCGGAAGCGTCCGCGCTCGATGAGGAATGCATTGGTCATCCCGACCAACGCCGACAGTGCCGTCACGCAAATGGCGACGATGCAACTGGTCCAGATGCTGCCCAGCAATTCGCTGTCGGCGAAAAGACCGGTGCGCCCGAGCGCCGCGTTGCCCAGAAACCAATCGAACGTAAAGCCGCGCCACGGCGGTGCCGGGTAGGGCGCATCGTTGAAGGCGAACACCGCGACCACCGCCAACGGCAGAAATAAGAACGCGAGAAACGCGATCAAGTACGCCACCGTGGCGGTACGTAGCCAGATAGGTCGCGGCAGTGAGGGAATCATGTTCGCCGCATCACGTCGCCAAACCGCTGCCCGCTCAACCTCAAACCCAGGATTACCAGTGCCGTGGATAGCGCGAGCAGCAGGAAGCCAAAAGCGGCGCCCTGTTCCCAGTTGAAGCGAGTAATGAACTGCGTATAGATCTGTTCGGTGAACCACTGCGAGTTCTTGCCGCCGAGCAGCGTCGGAGTCAGGTAATTGCCCAGGGTCAGCATGAACACCACGATGCAGCCGGCCGTGATGCCGGGCGCGGCGTGCGGAATTACAATACTGCGCAGAATGGCAAACCCACCGGCGCCCAGATCGTATGCCGCCTCGATCAGGGTGTTGTCCAGACTCTCCAGGCTGGAGACCAGCGGCACCACCATGAAGAGCAACGAGGTGTACACCAAGCCCACCAGAATGGTCGCGTCCCGATACAGCAGTTCGACCGGCATTGCCGTTAGGCCCAGCTTCACCAACAAGGCCGGTAGAACGCCGGATTCTCTGAGCAGGATCATCCATCCGAGCGTGCGCACTGTCTCGCTGACCCAAAATGGGATGAGGCAGATGATGAACAGCAATGAACCGGCGCGGCCCCGCGCCAGCTTCGCAATGATCCAGGCGATAGGAAATGCCAGCAGCAGCGTCAAGAGCGTGGCGATCACCGACATGACCGCCGTGCGCAGAAACACATGCCAATACAGCGGTTCTGCGAAGAAGGTTTTGTACTGCGCCAGACTGGCTACGTACTGACGGGGTCCGACTCGTTCGCGCAGCGACAGTACGGCGAGGTCGACATGCGGCAATATGATCAGAGCACCGAGCCACAGCAGGGCCGGTGCGAGCAACAGACCCAGCGCGAGGCGTCCGTGCCAGCGGGGGTCGATTGCCGCTTTAAGCATCCTGTCCCGCCGATCCGGCACGCGCCGTAAAGCACACCGCTCGGGAGGGATCGAAACTGAATACCACTTTTTCTTGAGGTTTCAGGTCCGAGAACTGCCCGGTCTGAGGTAGGGCTATGCGAAATTCGCGGCGAGTTCGTGCTTCCTGCAGCAGAACCGCCGAATTCGCGCCATCGAATAGCACGCTCTGCACTTCTCCCGAATGCCGTGGTTGGTCGGGCGGCAATTCCATGGCGCTGCGCGC
>PMMB01000080.1:3917-7092 GCA_003165495.1 Gammaproteobacteria bacterium
CCCACGATCCGGTTATTTGCCCCCACAAATCCCGCCACGAACGGCGTTTGCGGGCGGTAGTACAAGTCCTGCGGAGTTCCCAGTTGTTCGAATCGTCCGTGACTCATCACGCCGACATGATCGGACAGTACCAATGCTTCGGATTGATCGTGGGTGATATAAACGAAGGTCGTGCCGAAGGACGCCTGCAATTGCTTGAGTTCGATTTTCATGTGCTCGCGAAGCTTCAGATCGAGCGCTCCTAAGGGCTCGTCCAACAGCAGCAACGTCGGTTCCAGAACGAGGCTACGCGCGATGGCAACCCGCTGACGCTGGCCGCCCGACAGCTCGTCGACACGCTTATCCGCGGCGTTGCCCAATCCCACTCGTTCGAGCATCGCGTTGCTGCGTTTTACTCTTTCAGCCTTAGGGACGCCGCGCCGTGCCAGTCCAAATGCGACGTTCTCACCCACGGACATCATCGGGAACAGTGCCAGTTGCTGAAACACCATGTTCACCGGGCGACGATTCGGCGCCACGTCGCGCATGCTCTTGCCGCCGATGGCGATGTCGCCGCCATCCGGCGCGATGAACCCTGCGATCATGCGCAGCAGTGTCGTCTTGCCGCAGCCCGACGGACCCAGAATCGAAAAAAAGCTACCGCGCTCGACCGAGAATGACAAGGAATCCACGGCCACATGATCGGCGAAACGCTTGACGACGGCGTCCGCGACCAGATCCGGCGTGCTCAATTGGCAGCCTTCACGCGGTCGAGCACCCGGCCTTCCATTTCTTCGAGACCGGGTGGTATGGCCGGATACCAATGGATGCTTTTCAGATCGTTATTGGGGAAGGCAGCGGCGAATTGTGCTTTCAGGCGCGGATCGATGAGTGGCGCCGTGTTCATGGCTGCGGAGAAGCTGCCCACCGACTTGATGATGCGTGCGGCATTTTCCGGACGCATCGTAAAATTGATCCAGGCGTAGACCGCGGCGTCGTTGCGGCCGCGCGCCGGCAGCGCGAAGGTGTCGAGCCAACCGAGGGCGCCGGAGCGGGGAACGATGAATTGAATGTCCGGATTGTCGCGGTTCAGCGTCCAGCCGCCGGTATCCCACATCATGGCGGCCACGACTTCACCGGAGCGAATGCCATTGAGCAATTGATCTTTATTATCGTAAAAGAACTTGAAATTCGGTTTGCACGCAATGAGCGTGGCGCCCACCTGATCCATCAGCGCACCATAGGCTTTGGGATCGCCGTAGAGTGCGAACGGGTCTTTGCCCGCGGCGAACGCGAACGCCATCAGCGTCGGTCGCCTCAGGCGAACGGCGGTCTTGCCTTTGAGGTCCGGCCTGCACAGATCGGGATAGTCGGCAATCTTGGCGCGCTTGGCGTTGACCACGAGGCCGTCGGTTCCCCACAGATACGGCAGTCCGTACACCTTGCCGTCGAGGGTCGTGTTCTTGCGGACGATGTTTAAAAACTCAGGCTGAAACTGTTCCAGCTTGAGCTTGGTGAGATCGAACGGTTTGTAGATCCCGAATTCGCGCTGCGCGGCTAAGATGCGATCCTGAGAAGGCTGCGCGAGGTCGTAGCCCGCGCCCCCCGTCGCGCGGAGCTTCGAGATCATTTCCTCGTTGTTCGACAGGGTCAATTCCACCTCGATGCCCGTTTCTTTTTTAAATGCGGCGATCAGGTCGGCGGGTACATAATCGGCCCAGCTGATGATGCGCAGCTTTTGGCTGTCGGCCTGGACGCCGCCGGCCGCCAAGCTCAAAGCGACCACAAACGAGGCAATCAAAATGTGTTTCATCGATGCTCCCTTAGGGATCCCTCGCGCATCTTACCGAATCCCCGCTGCAGGCGGGTTCCTTGATGCGCAATCTTAAGCGCCGCCATTTCATCCTGGGTGGCGTTGGTGCGGCCGGCGCCCTTGTGATCGGTTGGCTGGCGACGCCCGGGCGCCAGCGGCTCATGGCCGGCAAGCCGTTAGGCGTAGGGCCCGGGCAAACCGCCCTGAACGGTTGGGTCAAGATCTGCGCGGACAACACCGTGACCGTGGTGATGTCGCAGGCCGAGATGGGTCAGGGTGTTCACACGGGACTCGCGATGCTGCTGGCCGACGAAATGGATGCCGATTGGAGTCAAGTGAAGCTCGAGCAATCGACGCTGGATGCCATCTACAACAACCAGGCAGCCGTCATTGATTCTCTGCCTTTCCAGCCGGATGATCGAAGTCTCTTGAAGCGCGCGACCGGTCATCTGGTGGGCAAGCTGATGCGCGAGATACCCGGATTGCTCGGTACCGGCGGTTCGTCGAGCATCAAGGACCAATGGCTGCCCATGCGCGAAGCGGGGGCATCGGCGCGCGCCATGCTGATCGCCGCCGCGGCGGCGCAGTGGAACGTGCCCGCTCGCGAATGCCGCGCGCAGTTGGGGCGAGTGCTGCATGGGTCCGGCCGCAGCGCTGCCTTCGGCGAACTCGCGTCGCGCGCGGCGCAATTGGGCTTGCCGAAGGGCGTGATTCTCAAGGATAGCACGCAGTTCAAGCTGATCGGCCGGCCGGTGCGGCGCATCGATAGCGCCGCGAAACTCGACGGCTCGGCGGTTTACGGTATCGACGTCCTGCCTCCTGGACTCCTTTATGCCAGCATCAAGATGTGCCCGACCTTGGGGGGCAAGGTCGCGCGTTTCGATTCTGCGACGGCGCAGGCTTTACCCGGAGTGCGCAAGGTGCTCGCCCTGGCGCCGGTGCCGGGGAGCTCGCTCATGCCCGGCGAAACGTCAGGCGGTGTCGCCGTCATCGCAGACACGCCGTTTCATGCGATGCGGGCTGTGGCGAAGGTCGAGATCGAATGGGACCACGGTGCCGCCGCCAACCTGTCGAGCCGCTCCCTCATCGATGAGTTGGTGCATGCGCTCAACACCCAGGATGGCAAGGTGCATTACGCGCACGGCGATGTCGCTGCGGCGATGAAGTCGGCCGCCAAGATCATCGATGCGGAATACCGCGTACCCTTCCTCGCGCATGCGACCATGGAACCGATGAATTGCACGGTGCAGTTCAAGGATGGCGCCGCGACGGTCTGGGCGTCCACGCAGGCAGCAGGATTCGCGAACGCCGCGGTGGCGAAGGCGCTTGACATCAAGGCGGATAGGGTCGACGTCAAGGTGCCCTACCTGGGCGGCGGCTTCG
>PMMB01000016.1 GCA_003165495.1 Gammaproteobacteria bacterium
CAGCAAATCGATGTCGCGCACGACGAGCGCGCTCTTGGTGACGATGGTGACCGGGTGCCGGCAGCGCGCCAGGACGGCGAGAATGCCGCGGGTAATCTCGAGTCGCTTTTCCAGCGGTTGATACCCATCGGTGTTGATACCCAGAGCAATGGGTTTGCAAACATATTTTGGCTTCGCGAGCTCGGCTTCGAGAATTTTGACCGCGTCGGCCTTGTAGAACAGCTTCGTTTCAAAATCCAGGCCCGGAGAGAGGCCCAAGTAGGCGTGGGTCGGACGAGCGAAACAGTACACGCAGCCGTGACTGCATCCGCGATAGGGGTTGATTGATTGATCAAACCCAACATCGGGCGAATTATTGGTGGTGATCACGCTGCGCGCACGATCGGGGAGGACTGTTTCGCTGAGGTGTTCGACAATCTCGTCCTCATACCACCCGTCGTGCGTTTGTTCGCGCGTCATTGCGTCGAACCGCACGGCAGGATTCGAGGCCGCACCTCGACCCTTGAATTGCTGGTGACCGATAAAACTTCGCGCCATGGCGAAACTTTACGCGTCAACCGGGCAATCGTAAATCCAGTACTGCTGGGTGCTCCACACTGTATAAGGGAAACGATGGACGCTCGAGCAGACAGTGGTACCGTGGACTACGACGACGCGCCGCTTCGTCCATTTCATATGCGAGTTGCCGTCGCCAGTTGCGGCGGTGTGTTCAGCGACGGGTACGGTCTCGGCATCATCGGAATTTCTGTGAGCCACGCGCCGCCGCAGCTCGGCCTAAGCCCGGTCTGGATGGGCTTGCTGGGCGGCGCATCCCTATTCGGCTTGTTCGCCGGAGCACTGCTCACAGGACCCGCAGCGGATCGCTTTGGGAGGCGACCGATCTTTGCCTACAACATGGCCATCCTCGGGGCGTTGTCGCTGCTGCAGGGTCTAACCGAATCGGCGGCGCAGCTCCTGACACTGCGCCTGGCGATTGGCTTCCTGCTCGGCACGGACTACGTCGTGAGCAAGACCCTCTTGACCGAGTTTACTCCGCGACGAACCCGCGGGCGGATTCTTGGACTGCTTTCCGTGGCTTGGGCAGGCGGCTACGCATGTGCCTACTTCGTGGGTTTCGCGCTGGGCGAGAGCGGTCCGGAGGCCTGGCGCTGGATGCTTCTCACCAGTGGACTGCCCTGCCTATTGGTCTTTCCGCTCAGAGTCAACATGCCTGAGTCGCCCCGATGGCTGACCAATCACGGCTACGCCGCCATAGCCGCCGGCATCGTGCGCGACAAGCTGGGCAGCAATGTGGCGCCGCCCTCGCGTACGCGCGCGCCGCCGGCGATTCATGGCCGCTGGCAACAGCTGCTATCGCCGGCATGGCGTCTGCGAACGCTCGTGGGCTGCGCATTTTTTACCTGCCAAGTCATTCCCTACTTTGCGGTGGGCACCTTCGTATCTCAGGTCATGTCCGCGATGAACCTCAAGAGCGGCTACGTCGGCGGCCTCATTTACAACTTGTCGCTGCTGGGCGGCGCGGTCGCCGGGCTGATCGTCGTCGACCGGCTGCCACGGCGGAGCTTCCTTGTAGGGAGCTTCAGCGTTGCCGCTGCCGCCATGCTCATCTTGTCCGTGTGGAGCAATATACCTGTGGTTGCGATGACCATTTTGTTCGCCGTATTCGCGGGTGTTTTATCGGCGGCATCCAACCTTGTCTACGTATACCTCCCCGAACTCTTCCCGACCGATCTGCGGGCTTCCGGCATTGGGCTGGCGATTGCCGCCAGCCGAACCGGCTCGGCGATCAGCACATTTCTCCTCCCCATCATCGTCGCCGCGTATGGCGCGCGCACGGCCCTGGGTGCATGTGTGGCCGTGCTGGCGATCGGCGCTGGGATTTGCGGACTATGGGCGCCGGAGACGCGCAATGTTCCACTGGGGATGCTTGACGCGTCGCGGCACCGGATGTAGGACACGCGACGACAATCGCATGCGCGATCGGCTATCACTCGCCCGTCGAGAGAACCTATCTTGCGACCGATACACGCGTTGATTCGATACTATTTGGCTGTGCACTAGCAGTATGGAGGAACCCAGTCATGGACCGGTTACGCTTGGATGCCAAGGTATGGCAGGTCACAATTCTGCCCGCGGCATGCCTGCTGCTCTTTTTCTGTTTGATATACCGCTCCGAGGCTTTTAGAGAGACGCTGCGCTATTCGCTGCAAGGCATAGCGCTCAACTTCATATTCGTCGCTGCCATTCAGTTTAAGGACTGGAAAGTATTTAGGTTGTTAAACACGCCACAGATCGCATTCTTAGGACTGCTGTCATATTCGGTATATCTTGTGCACTTTCCGATCTTAAATGTGGCTAAAAACGCCTTGTCGGGCTATCCAATTACTGCGGCGGTGCTAGCTCTTGCTGCCTCCATCGGGATCGCATGGCTCATGTACATCGTCATCGAGAAGCCATGCGCTCGTTTGAGGCGACGCTTGATCGACTAACCCGCAGGCGCAAGAACCCTCATCGTAGAATTTCTCGATTAATGCGGTATCGACCTCCCATACTTGCCACGCTTGGTCCTACGAAGCTCAATCGACTTAGCCATTTCCTCGCTTATCCGCGATCAAGCCTAACTGCTGCGCGATGAGAATCAGCTGCAACGCGCTATTGGCGCCCAATTTCTGCTTGATCGATGATTGATGATTCGCCGCGGTCTTGGGGCTCAGTCCCAGGCGCTCGCCGATTTCCTCCACGCCGTACCCCTGGGTCAGCATTCGAAGCACTTCGAGTTCTCGGGTCGACAACGTGTCGGCGAGCCGGTTTCCCTGCGGCGACTGCCTGGTCATCGCCTGCTCCACGTCCGGGCTCAAATACCGCTGACCTCCCGCCACGCAGCGCACCGCTTCCACGAGTAGATCCGGCGCACTGGCCTTGCTCAAATAGCCGCGAGCTCCGGCGTTGATCGCCCGCGTGGCGTAGATCCCGTCCTGATACATGCTGAACATCAGTACGCATGCATGGGGTCTACGCGCGATGATTCGCCTGAGAATTTCGATCCCGCTGACTCCGGGCAACGCAATATCGAGCACAACGACATCCGGCTTGAGTTCGTCGTCGCAGCGCATAGCATCCGCAGCCGTCGCTGCCTCGCCGACGACAACCAGGGAGTCATCGCGCTCCAATAAGCGGCGGTAACCCTCGCGTACGACCGCGTGATCGTCGACCAACAGCACGCTGATCCGTTTGCGTTGCGCGGCATTCACGACGGCTTGCCGGTCACCGGAAGCGAGGACATGACCTTAAAACCGCCGCCG
Organism: Gammaproteobacteria bacterium; assembly: GCA_003165495.1. Lineage (GTDB taxonomy): Bacteria > Pseudomonadota > Gammaproteobacteria > Steroidobacterales > Steroidobacteraceae > Bog-1198. The sequence goes on from PMMB01000016.1 coordinate 3,303, forward strand.
CGCTCGCTCGCCAGCGTGATCGATCCGCCCAGGGCGGATACGCGCTCGCGCATTCCGATCAGGCCCAGCCCGGTTCGCGGCGCCTTCATGTCGGCCCCGCAGCCGTTGTCGGCGATGAGAATCTCAATGCTTTGCCCAAAGTCAGCGGTTCGCGCCGATGCAATCCGTATCTCAACCTTCGTGGCCTGGGAATGGCGCGCGATGTTGGTGAGTGCTTCTTGCACGAGTCGATACAGCACCAGTCCGCGAGTTTCGTCCAAGGTCGGAAAATCGCCGGTAATCGACAGCTCGATCGTCGCGGAGGGAAGTCGCGAGCGCCACTCATTGACGCAGTGCTCGAGCGCCGCGGTAACACCCAAGTCGTCGAAACCCACGGGCCGCAGTTGGCGAATGAGGCCCGTCACCACATCGTACACACGGTCGATATTGGCAATCATCGCGCGCGCCACGTCGTGCAACCCAGGGTGGCTGGTCATTGCTTCGCGGATCGACACGGCGTCAAGCTTTATGGCATTGAGATATTGACCCAACTCATCGTGCAGGTCGCGGGCGAGCGCCTTGCGTTCATATTCCTGAATGTCGACGTATTGCTGGGCCAAACGCTGATTATCGACGAGCGCCTCCGCCAGCCGCGCCTCCACCGCTCTGCGCAAGCGAAGTTGCCGATTCGCCTCAAAATAACGCCGCGAAGAGAACCAGATCAGGCTGATCGCGATCACCAATAGTACCGCAGGGAGTTCGTCGAGCTGCAAGCGCTCGAACGGGCGCGTCCAATTGAGCAGCGCTTCGCTGAGGTTGAACTTCGCGCACACGAACCAGGCGATAATCGCTACAATAACCATCAACACGATATCGCGACGCGCCGAAATTTTCCGGCTCGCGTCCTCCCCGACCGTGATGTTCATGGTCATCCCTCGCCCTGCTTTATCGACCCCGGTGAACCGGATTGCCTCAAGGATAGTGCGGGAAGGAGGCGGAAGCGAAAAAATCGGGAAAATTTCCTATTTTTAATCCGCCCGGCCTATGAAATCCTGATCCTGTCATTGCCAGGGAATATTGATGGCGCACTCGATACCGATTCTGACGCTGTGTTCATTGGTTTGCCTCGCCGGCGGGGCACTTCCGATCGTCGCATCGGCGGGCGACCAACTCGCCGAGGCGCCTCCTAGCAATCCAGCCACCGCGCAAGAGCTTCAGCAGATCACCGTCATCGGCAACACACCGCTGCCGGGTCTCGGCCTGCCTTTGAATCAAATACCCGCGAATGTGCAGACTGCCGACAGCAGCGACATGCAGCGTCAGCAAACATTGGATCTGGCGGATTATCTGAACAATAACTTCAGCGGCGTCAATGTCAGCGAGAGCGCCGACAACCCGTTTCAACTGGACGTCAATTACCACGGGTTCACTGCCTCGCCGCTGCTGGGCACCCCCGAAGGCTTGTCGGTCTATGTGGATGGTGTACGCGTCAATGAATCCTTCGGCGACACCGTCAACTGGGATTTGATCCCGGAATCGGCGATCTCGACCGTGACACTCATATCCGGCTCCAACCCGGTATTCGGGCTCAATACCTTGGGCGGGGCCCTCTCGGTACATACCAAGAGCGGACATGACAACCCGGGGACCGAGTTCCAGGGCTACGGCGGCTCCTTCGGGCGGCGCTCTTTTGAGGGAGAGACCGGTGGGGAGGCGGGTAACTTTGATTATTTCCTGACCGGCAATTATTTCGACGAGACCGGTTGGCGCGATATGTCGTCAAGTAGGGTCTATCAGGGGTTCGGCAAGGCCGGTTGGCAAAACGACAAGACCGACATCGACCTCAGCTATACCTATGCGGATACCCGCCTGTTCGGTAACGGCGCCGTGCCGCTCAGCTTGTTGGCCTTCCGGCGCGAGGCGAGCTACACGCCGGACTTCACCCAGAATCTTCTCAATTTCGTGAACCTCACCGGCACACAGTTCCTGACCGGCTCCCTGCTGCTGTCCGCCAATGTCTACTATCGCCGCCTGATCACCGGCAGCAGCAACGGTAACGTCAATGGCAACTACCTCTCGGGTAATTACGCGGGGCCGCCGATCGACTGCGCCACGCCGCCAACGAGCGGCGCCGACCTTGCCTTTTGTGCAAACGGCCAAGACGCCACGTCCCGCTTGATTCAGCGCACTGCCGGCTTCGGTGCGCAGCTGACCGATTCCCAAGACGTGTTCGGGTGGACGAACCAGGCCATTCTGGGCGCCGACTACGATGACTCTCGGGACACTTTTGCGCAGAAATTCCAGTACGGGACGTTGGCGCCGGATCGAACGCTTATTTACGATAACAACCCGCTCAACAACGAAACGGTCATTTCGCTCAGCGGCAGCAACAAAATCTCCGGGGTGTATCTGACCGACACGCTCTCGCCGAGCAAACTACTGCATTTCACGGCCTCGGTCCGCTACAACAACAATACGGAGACCCTCAGCGGATATAGCGTGGATACGGACATAGGCGATGTCGGCTCGGGCTTCAATGATGCCAGTCAGCTCGCGGGTGATCACACCTTCAGCCGAGTCAATCCGGCTTTTGGATTCACGGTGACGCCGACCGATGCCATGACCTTCTACGCCGATTACAATGAGGCGAGCCGGGCGCCGACGGTGATTGAATTAGGCTGCTCCAATCCCGCGGCGCCTTGCGGCCTTCCCAATGACTTCGCAAGCGACCCGGCTCTGAAGCAGGTGGTCGCTCGCACGGTAGAAGTGGGCTTACGCGGTAATCTGCCCGATCAGCGGTTGGTCTGGAGCGCGGATGTATTCCACACTGTCAATAGCAATGACATCCAGTTCGTCGCCACGAGCACCAATCAAGGTTATTTCGATAACGTCGGCAATACACGCCGCCAAGGCTTAGACCTGTCATTGAGCGGCAAGGAAGGCGGCTTGAACTGGCACCTGGCGTACAGCTTCGTGGATGCCACTTTCCAGTCGAGCTTTGAAGTCAACGCCG
>PMMB01000031.1:0-1280 GCA_003165495.1 Gammaproteobacteria bacterium
GAGGCGCACTGCAATTTGAATAGAAACAGGTTTTCTTTGGGCGCCTCTCCGGCCTTACGGCTGGCGGCTACAGCCTTGTCCACCCAAACGCCCGAGTTCTTGCAATCCTTCAGCTGGTAATAGCTCTGCGCGATGATGGCGAGGTCGTTGGGCGTCGCCGAACCGGCATCGGCCATCTCTTTGCCATATTCAATGGTCTTCTGGAACTGATTCGTACTGGCGGCGATACCAAACAGCGTGCGGGTATAACTAGCCTTGTCTTCGGCATTCGCCGCGCCGGTGGCCAGCGCCTTCTCAAAAGCCGCCTGGGCGGCCTTCAGGTTGCCAAGCTTGATATTGGCGAAGCCCTTGAAATAGTAAATCGTCTTTTCGTCAAAGGGCGTCAACCCAGGTTTCGTTTCCGCCGCCTCCAGATTTTTGATCGCCTCGGCCCATTGATTGGCCTGAAGCGCCTTCTGCGCCGCCGTCATTTCCTTGGCGATGACCCGGCTAATCTGCTGGCCCTTATCCTTATCGGCCGAAAATGCCGCCTGCGGACTTAACCAGAGGCAAACCAGCGCAAGCGTCGCAGCCGCGCCCAAATAGCCGGCCCAGAATCTCGCCGGCCGGCGCCCAACATCGTGTATCGAATACGTCATTACAAAACCTCGCTACGTACAAGTCTTGAATTTATTATGCGCTGCTCACGCGAACGTGCCACCGGACTCGCCTCTGGTCAAACAAACGGCGCGTCAACCCCAATTCGAGGACTGACGCGCCGTAATACCACCCAGGGGGAAGCCTAATCAGAAATAGTCGTTGTTGACGAACCCTATCTTCTTCAAGCCGCGGTGCTGCAAATCGGCCAAGGTCTGAGCCACTATTTCGTACTTGGCGAACTTGTCGACCGTGATATGTACTTCCGGTTGCGGCGATTTCACCGATTCTTGGCCGATATAGCTCTGCAAGGTCGCGCGATCTACCGGCGTCTTGTTCCACAGCAACGTACCGTCGAAATCGATGGTCAAATCGATCACCTCGGGCGGCGGCGGCGGCACAAAATCCGGCGGCGGCGGCAATGGATTATCGATCTTCACCGCATGCGTCATGCTCGGAATCGTGATGATGAAAATGATCAGCAGCACCAACATGACGTCTATCAACGGCGTCATGTTGATGTCGGAGTACGACTGGCCTTCGCCACCCCCACCTACACTCATGGCCATGTGCGTTCTCTCCTACGTTCCGGGACCGAAATGATCGGGCGTGGTTATGAACGCCACTTTGCGTATGCCAATCTG
>PMMB01000031.1:1294-3627 GCA_003165495.1 Gammaproteobacteria bacterium
GTCTTTAGCTCATCTTGGTCCGCCAATAACTTCATGTTCCAATAAATGCCTCCCTGCCTGTCGATGGCGATCGTGACGTTTTCCGGCTTGGTCTGCGTCGGCAAATTGGTCGCCTTCGGCAGATCCAACTGCACCTGCTGGATGATGACCCGAATCGTGATGATGAAAATGATCAGCAGCACCAACATGACGTCCACCAGGGGCGTGACATTGATGTCCGACATCGCCTCGGCTTCATCACCACTGAATTTGATCGCCATGGACGCGAGCTTCCTAGCGAGCGCCCGCAGGCGCGGGTCTGCTGCCGACCGGCGATGCTAGCCCCTTGTCCATGCCCAATCCCATCTTCGCGCCTGAGATCAAGTAGGCATGCAGTTCATGGGTGAAGTGGCTGACTCGCTCCTGGACACCTTTATTGCGGCGCAACAGGATGTTGTAGCCCAACACCGCAGGTACCGCGACGGCCAGACCGATGGCGGTCATGATCAACGCTTCACCGACGGGTCCTGCCACCTTGTCGATGGAAGCCTGGCCGGCCACGCCGATGGCGATCAACGCGTGGTAAATGCCGATGACCGTACCGAGCAATCCGACGAACGGCGCCGTGGCCCCTACCGACGCGAGCACCGGTAAGCCCGATTGCATGCTGCTGATAACGGTGTCCGCAGTGCGTTGCAGCGACTCGGTGATCCACTCGCTGGTGCCGATGGCGCCCGACAGGCGGCCCTTATTGATCTCGTGGTACTCGGCGGCCTGCTTGCCGGTCTCGGCGAGCGCGCGAAACGGATTCGACGAGCCCTTCAGCCTGCCGATGGCGTCGGTCAGGTTCGGGGCGTCCCAAAATTCCTTTTCCGCCGCGATGGCCTGCAGGCGCTGCCGGCGCTGATCGAAAAACTTCGTGATCATGATGAACCACGTCAGCAGCGACATGATCAACAAGATGAGAAGGATCGATCTGGCAATTATATCGCCGTTCTGGATCAGGGCCCCCAGACCATATGGGTTCTCAACAGCTGTCTCTTGCATAGACCGATTCCCTCTACTTAGAAATGCTTAATGTAATGAGTTATGAAAATCGACTTCAAATCTTCGACGGCTACTTGCCCGTGAGCTTCCAGACAATTGGAATTGATACTGTTTTCTCGACTGGCTTGCCTTCCTCGGTTGCCGGCAGCATGCGCTGGCCGTGCACCCCTTTCAAACACGCCTCGTCCAGACGCGGAAAGCCCGAACTTGTCTGGATGGACTCATTGGTGATGCGTCCGTCCGTGGACACCGTCATCAACACGATGCACCGGCCCTCTTCGTTAGCACGCTTGGATGCGTCAGGATAATAGTCTTCGCCGATCCGTAGCGGATGCTTCGGATCCGGCTTGATTGACGTGCCCGGTTTGGGCGGCGCCGCTACGGCCACCGGCGGCGGCGGAACATTGGTGCGGGTCACTTGGGTGATCGCCGTAGTCTCTACCTGCGGCGCCTGGATGTCGACGAATTCCGGTGGCGGTACATAGGGTTTGATTTCTTCGAGCTTGGGTGGCGGGGGCGGCGGCTTGTCGACGTCCTTCGGCTTGTCGATCTGCGCAATTTCCACCGGCGGAATAATCGTTTGTACGAGCTTGCCGGCCAACCCTGTATAAAACGCCCAAACCATGGCAATGTGCAGAATTATGACGGCAATGAGGGCCGCGCCCCTCCTGCCGGAAAACAATGATGGCTCTTCGTATTTATACATAAGTCTACTTGCGACCCTGCCTCTGACTCGATTCATCTATGCGCGATGCGCACCGGTTAAACGCGTCTCGAACTGACACTCTTGATTTTCCAGTAGCGTCCCTTCATTCCCTTCGGCGAGTAAAGAGCCTGACACATATCGCGCCTGAACTGCAAGCGCGACTTTAACCGATGAATGAGCTTTTTGACCGATGAATGAGCTTCATGATCCGCCGGCATTACGCTGTCTTCGCTCCACGCGATGTGACTTGCTCCAGATCAGTGACCGCGCCCAAGGAAGCGCTGCTGACCTGCCTCGCATACTTCGCTAACGCACCGCGACGCGCATAGGGTTTCGGCGGCAGCCAAGATTTGCGCCGGCGTTTGAGCTCGGCCGCACTGACGTGCAAGGTGATTTCACGACTCTGCGCATCAATCGTGATGCCATCGCCGGTCTTGACCAAGGCCAGCGGGCCGCCGAGCGCCGCTTCCGGCGACAAATGCCCAACCACAAAGCCATGGCTGCCTCCGGAAAACCGCCCGTCTGTGATCAACGCGACCTCCTGCCCCAATCCCTTGCCCACGATGGCGCCCGTGGGGCTTAACATTTCACGCATGCCGGG
>PMMB01000135.1 GCA_003165495.1 Gammaproteobacteria bacterium
TATTCCATCGACCTGATTTACGATGTGCAGAACGCCGGCGCCGCGCCGCGGAAGTTGGCTTCGTATTCGCAATTCCTGCGTCACTGGGAGCATGCATCGCGCTCCTATTTCGATGTCGAAACCTATTCCTTCAAAGGACCGGCCGTCTATGACGGCGCGAAATCCCACGACCTGAACGTGGAAAACGAGACCGATAGTAAGTTCTCCGAAACGATTACCAATGGTTGGCTCGCTTCACTGCAGCATCAATTCGTGTCGGCCATCGTGCCGACCGCCGATCAACCGTACAAGTACCAGCTGCAGGTCCGCGATAAGGAATACCTGCTGAGCGCCACCGGGCCGACCACCGAGGTGGCCGCCGGCGCCAAGGCGCAATTCCGCGAGAAATTGTTCGTCGGCCCCAAATTGCAGTCGCAGCTGGCGGCGACCGGCCCGCGCCTGGAGCGCACCGTGGACTTCGGCATTTTGACCGTGCTCGCGCAGCCCCTGTTCGCGACGCTCAACTGGGTCCACGGGCTCATCGGCAATTGGGGGTGGTCGATCATCATCGTCACCGCCCTGATTAAATTGCTGTTTTATCCCTTGAGCCAAGCCAGCGGCCGTTCGATGGCCAAAATGCGCACCGTCGCGCCGCGCATGAAACAGATCCAGGAAACCTTCAAGGACGATCGCGAAAAATTGGGTCGCGCCATGATGGAGCTGTACAAGAAGGAAAAAATAAATCCCCTGGCCGGCTGCCTGCCCATGCTGGTCCAGATTCCCTTTTTCATCTCGTTCTATCGGGTGCTGCTCGAGAGCGTGGAAATGCGCCAAGCGCCATTCCTGCTGTGGGTCAATGATCTTTCCTCGCGCGACCCGTACTTTGTGCTTCCGTTGTTGATGGGTGCTGCGATGTTTGCGCAGTTCAAGCTGAATCCGGCGCCACCCGATCCCATGCAGGCGAAAATCATGCAATTCATGCCGCTGGTCATGACGGGCATGATGGCGTGGTTCCCGTGCGGCTTGGTACTTTACTGGCTCACCAATACGCTGTTGACCATCGCGCAGCAGTGGCGCGTCAATCAAGTGGTCGAAGCCGAGGCCGCCAAGCTGCGATCGTAAAACGGCCGTGAGTTCGCCGGACACCATTGTCGCCATCGCGAGCGCCGCAGGACGGGGCGCCGTGGGGGTCATTCGAGTCTCGGGTCCCCTGGTGCCGCAGATCGCGATCGGTATTCTCGGGCGGCTACCCATCCCGCGCCAGGCCCGGTTCTCGCGTTTTCTCGACGCGCAAGGCGCGAGCGTGGACGAGGGCCTCGCCTTGTACTTCCCCGCGCCCGCGTCGTACACCGGCGAACATGTCTTGGAAATCCAGGGCCACGGCGGCGCGCTCATCGTCGACATGGTATTGAAACGCCTGCTCGAGCTCGGTTGCCGCATGGCGCGGCCCGGTGAGTTCAGCGAACGCGCCTTTTTGAACGGTAAAATCGACATCGCACAGGCCGAAGCGATTGCCGACCTGATCGATGCCGGCAGTACCGCCGCTGCCCGTGCAGCGGTGCGCTCCATGCAAGGCGAGTTCTCCGCCCGCGTCGCCGATTTGAAGACGCGGATCACCGGGTTACGGGCCTATGTCGAGGCCGCTATCGATTTTCCCGACGACGAGATCGATTTCCTCTCTGACACGGCTCTGCGCGAGCGACTCGCCGCAGTTTTCTTAGGCTTCGAGTCGATCGCGACGGCGGCGCGTCAAGGCGCATTGCTGCGCGAAGGCCTGAACGTGGTAATCGCCGGCAAACCCAACGCCGGAAAATCCAGTTTGATGAACAGCCTCGCCGGGAACGAGGTCGCGATCGTCACGGATGTGCCGGGCACGACTCGCGACGCGCTGCGCCAGCAAGTGCATCTCGATGGCTTACCAGTGAATTTAGTCGATACCGCCGGCCTGCGCTCCGCGGTCGACGTGATCGAGGCCGAGGGCGTTCGCCGCGCCCGAAACGAAATCGCACGGGCCGATCGCGTGCTGTATATCGTGGATGCCGGCATCACCGGCGGCAACGATTCAGCACAATGGGCGGCGGAACTGGCGCAATTGCCGGCCGGCGTTCCGGTCACCCTGGTTTTCAATAAAATCGATTTGACCGGCACGCCGGCGCGGCTCGATGACACCACCGACCCACCGCGAGTGTTCTTGAGTGCCCTAACCGGCGCGGGCCTCCCACTATTGCGTGCTCATTTGCAGTTGAGCGCCGGATACCTCAAGTCCGAGTCCGGGGCGTTTGCAGCCCGGCGCCGGCATCTCGATGCTCTGCGCCGCGCAGGGCAGCATGTGCAAAACGCCGCCGACACCTTGAGCAGCACGCGCGCTTTCGAGTTGTTCGCGGAGGATTTGCGGCTCGCGCAGCACGCCTTGGGCGAGATCACCGGTGAATTCACCAGCGAGGACTTGCTCGGCGAGATCTTCGGCAGCTTTTGTATCGGAAAATAACAGCCCGAGGGCGATTCGCTCATCGCCGCAGCGGCGGCGACGCCAACATCAAAAGCTTTGTTTGCCCTGCTGCATATCGGTCAAATCCCCATCGGTCGACCGCGCGAGGCGGGCCGAGACACCGAGGGCGGCCAGTATGGCGACGGTGACGATCGTGGTGATTACCGGGAAATGCCAAAAAAGCCACAGCATGGTGACTGCAGAAAGGCCCAAAATTGCCAAAAGCGCAACGATATTCGTCCGCGTGTGCGACGAGTCAGTCATGCCAGCTTCCCCCAAGGATCGGTGCTAAATGAACTCCGATACACGTTATACAGGGTGCGCTGTTAAACGACCATACAATAAAGACCCTAAAGATCTATCCGAGCATTGTTTCGCGACGCCAATGCCGGGCGGTCAACACCATCAACAGCAGCGCCACAGCGAGCGATGCCGCGGCCGATACCCACACGTCGGGCACGGCTACGGCCTCGTCCTTGAGCACGCTGGTCATCAACAAGTGCTGGCTCAAGGAGGGAATGAACATCAATGAACTCTGGGTTTTCAGCGAGTAAATGCTGGCGAATGCGATCGGCAAGGTCGGTATCAACAGCACGCTCGTGAGGTAGGTCTGAGCCTCGCGATAGCTGCGGGTGAAGGAGGCCACGAAGGTCATGAGGGCGGCGCCCAGGGGCACGAAGGGCAGACAAATCGCAAAGAGAATCAGCGCCGTGCCCGGACTCAAGTTCGCACTCATGCCGAGTCTTTCCAGCGGCACGAAGCGAAACACGCAAACGAAAGCCGTGAGGCTCAAGGCCAACGAGATGCACATGTAGGCACAGGTAGCCAGAATCTTGCCGCCCACTAGGCTCGAGCGCGCCACCGGCAGGCTCAGCAGCGCCTCCAAGGAACCTCGTTCCCGTTCCCCCGCCGTGGAATCGATGGCGAGATACAGTCCCCCCATCAATACCGCGAACAACACGAAATAGGTCATAAAACCCAGCACCACGACGGCTCGACCGGCGGGCGTCGCCACGTCGACTTCATTGACCGCCACCGGCACCGCGAGCAGCGGATTCACGCCTCTGATTTGCAGCCGCAGTTGCGCGATGGTGCTGGCGTAACCCCCCAGAATGATTCTGGTGCGATCCGTGCTCTTGCGGGTTTGCGAATCCGCGCTGTCCGCGACCAGCAGCACGGGCGCAGGCGTTGCCGCAGTGAACCGCGGGCCGTACTCCTTTGGAATGATCAGCACGACCTGCGCGGTGCCGCCGCGAACGGCGGCCCGGGCCTCATTCTCCGACAGGTCCGCCCTAGTCAGCTTGACGCCCCGTGCTTCGAGATAGTGCACAAGCCCCGGCGCGTGTTCGCCGCCCGATATCGTGAGCTTGAGCGGCTCGTCCGACTCGACCACGCTCTGATTGAGCATGCGCGACACCATGAGGCCGAACAGCAAGGGCCCGAACAGGGGTCCAAACAACAACGCCGACAGCAGCGTGCGGCGATCGCGCAGGTTTTCCCGAAATTCCTTGCCGAATACGGTGAAGAGCGCGTGCACTTTAGCTCACCCCTTCGGTATCGCCCAGAACTTGCAGAAACGCTTCTTCCAGCGAGGCCGCACCGCTGCGATCCCGAATCGATTGCACCGTCGCATCCGCCAGCACTCGCCCGTGGCCGATGATCACCACTCGATCACAGAGCGCTGCCACTTCCTGCATGACATGCGAGGAGAGCAATATGCAGCGGCCCTGAGCCTTCAGGGCGAGCAGCATTTCACGCAAATTGCGAATCGCCATCACATCGAGCCCGTTGGTGGGTTCATCGAGCACGATATTGCCGGGGTCGTGAATCAGCGCGCGCGCCAGTGCCACTTTGATGCGCTGTCCCTGCGAAAAGCCCTTGGCGCGGCGTTCGATGAAACTTTCCATGCCGAGAATGCGGGCGAGTTCGTCGGTGCGTGACCTCAAGCGGTCGCTGCCGATTCCCTGCAGTGAACCGAAATACCGGATGTTCTCGCGCGCCGTCAGATTGCCATAAAGACCCGCCGCGTGCGGCAGCACGCCCAAATGCGCGCGAGCTTTCGAGGTCTCGCCGCGGATGTCGAT
>PMMB01000348.1 GCA_003165495.1 Gammaproteobacteria bacterium
CCGACGTATTCGCCCAACAATCCGATGCCGAACAACGCCACTCCGATCAGGAAAAACACGATGCCAAACAGCGTGAACAACCCTTCCGCTTCCGGTCCGTGGATGATGCGACGCAAGAACAGAATGATCACCAGTAACGCGGACATGGCCGCCACCGCCATGCCGACCATGGAAAAGAGCTGCAAAGGCACCACGGAAAAGCCGGTGATCAAATCGAAATTCAGGCGAATCAAACTGTACATCGAGTACTTCGATTTGCCGGCGAAACGCTCCTCGTGGGCGATCGGCACCTCGATGGGCTTCATGGCATACAACGATGCCAGCGCGGGAATAAAGGTGTTGACTTCCCGGGTCTGGTTGAGCGCAGTGACCACCGAACGCGCATAGCCGCGCATCATGCAGCCCTGATCGGTGATGCGCACCGGCGTTATCAACTCGCGCAGCTTATTGATGCGCTTGGAAAACCAGCGTCGCCACCATGAGTCCTGGCGCTGTTGGCGAATGGTGCCGACATAATCGTAGCCCTGGTCGAGCATGTCGACCAACTTACCGATCTCCTCCGGCGGATTCTGCAGATCCGCGTCCAATGTGACCACGTACTCGCCGCGCGCGTACGCCAAGCCCGCCATCACGGCCGAATGCTGGCCGAAGTTCGCATGAAACAGCACCACCCGCGTGTGCTGCGGCCGGAGGGAGAACTGCTGCCGCAACAGGGCGACGGAGCGATCCTTGCTGCCGTCGTTGACGAACACGATTTCGTACGTTAGCCCAAGCGCATCGAGCGTCGGGTACAGCCGCGAAAACAACGTCGGTAAAACCGCCTCTTCGTTGTAAACCGGAATGACCACACTGAGTTTGGGACTAGCGGACATATGGATACGCTCAGTGATCCGCCGCGACCGCGCCTTGCGACTTCAGCACCGCCAGCAACTCTTCGGTCTTGGCGCGCATGAGATTCACCGAGCCGCGCGCCTCGACGTTGAGACGTATTAGGGGTTCGGTATTCGAACTGCGCAAATTAAAGCGCCAATCCGCGAACTCGAAGGATACGCCGTCGGTGCGATCCAGGACGATGGCCTGCGGTGCGTAACGCGATTCGAAGGCGGCGATGGTCTTCTTGGCGTCTGGCACCCGATAATTGAGTTCGCCGCTGACCGGAAACAATCCGATGCGCTCGCCCACCAACTGGGAAAGCGTCAGCCCGGACTCGCACAGGATTTGCGCGACGATGAGCCAGGGGATCATGCCGCTGTCGCAATAGGCGAATCGCTGAAAGTAATGGTGCGCGCTCATTTCGCCTCCGTAGACCCCGTCGACCTCGCGCATGCGCTGCTTGATAAACGCGTGACCGGATTTCGACAACACCGATACCCCGCCGCTCGCCTTGACCATTTCGATGGTATTCCAAGTCAGGCGCGGATCGTGCACCACCTTGCCGCCGGGAGACCCCCGCAACAGAACCGAGGCCAACAGCCCCACGATGTAATACCCCTCGATAAAGCCGCCGTGCTCATCGAAGAAAAAGCAGCGGTCGAAATCGCCATCCCAGGCGATGCCGAAATCCGCGCCGTGCCGGCGGATCGCCTCGACCGTGGGCGCGCGATTCTCCTCGAGCATCGGATTCGGGATGCCATTCGGGAAATGACCGTCCGGTTCGTGGTGTACTTTGAGAAACACGAACGGCAAATTGGGTTCCAGTTTATCGATGATCAGACCTGCCCCGCCATTGCCGGCATTGACCACGATTTTCAGCGGCTTGAGCTTCTGGGTATCGACATAGGACAACAGATGCGCCACATAGGCATCCGTGGTATCGATACGATGGCGCACGCCGGCGCGCTGCGGCGTGGGGAAGTCGGCGCGTTCCGCAAACCCGCGAACGTCTAGCAGGCCATTATCGCCGCTGATCGGCTTCGATTGCTCGCGCACGAATTTCATACCGTTGTAATCGGGCGGATTGTGGCTCGCGGTAATCATGATGCCGCCGTCATAACCTCCATCGAAGGTCGCGAAATACACGCCTTCCGTCCCGCAGACCCCGATGTCGTACACATCGACGCCGCTGTCGGTCAAACCGCGACACACGGCATCGGTGAGGCCGGCGCTCGACAATCGAATATCGCGCCCGACAATGATGCGCTTCGGGGTGAGAAACTGCGCATAGCCGCGTGCGACCCGGTAAGCCACCTCGTCATTCAACTCGACAGGAATCCGGCCGCGTAAATCATACGCCTTGAAGCAGGTAATCGATTTCAAGTATTGGTCCCTTGACGACCGTAGTTGTCCTTGAAGCGCACGATGTCATCTTCACCCAGATACGATCCCGACTGCACCTCGACGATGTGCAAGGGGAGCTTGCCGGGATTCTCGATGCGATGTGTGGCGCCGATCGGAATGTAGGTCGATTCGTTCTCAGACAACAAAAACGTCTTGTCATTGCAGGTAACGCGCGCAGTGCCCTGCACCACGATCCAATGTTCGGCGCGATGGTGGTGCATTTGCAGCGACAACACCCCGCCCGGTTTGACCGACAAGCGTTTCACCTGAAAGCGATCGCCGCTATCGATGCTGTCGTAACTGCCCCAGGGTCTGAAGACCTCACGATGCCAGGACGATTCGCTGCGGCCGGATTTCTTGATCATGGCGACCAGTTCTTTCACGTCCTGCACGCGCTCCTTGGGAGCCACCAAAATGGCATCCTTGGTCTCGACGATGATGTGATCGTCCATGCCCACGGCGGCGACCAAGCGGCTGGTCGAGTGCACGTAGCAGTCGTGGGTGTCGTACACCATGACATCGCCCTGCAGAACATTGCCTTCTTCGTCGGCCGGCAACGCATCGAACAGCGAGGACCAGGAGCCGACGTCGCTCCAGCCCGCGTCCAGCGGCAACACGAGCGCGTCGCGCGTCTTCTCCATCACCGCATAGTCGATCGACTCGCTACGGCATTTCTCGAATTCAGCCTTGTCGATGCGTACGAAATCCAAATCCGTCTTGGCGGCGCGAAACGCGCCTTCAGACGCCTCGAGAATGTCCGGGGCGAAGGCCGCGAGCTCTGCCAGATACCGGCTGGCCTTGAACACGAACATGCCGCTGTTCCAGAAGTAATCGCCCGACGCGACAAACTGCGCCGCCACGTCCAGCGGTGGCTTTTCGATGAATTGCGCCACCGGATAGGCGGGCCCCTTGCCCTCGCCGCGACGGATATAGCCATAACCGGTTTCGGGAGCATGCGCCACGATGCCGAAAGTGACCAACTTGCCGTCCTGTGCCAATGCCG
>PMMB01000321.1 GCA_003165495.1 Gammaproteobacteria bacterium
CACGAGGTCACCTCACCGCAGGCATTCAGCGTGCTGAAGGGCGCAGGATTGCCGGTGCGTCGTCCCGATCGGACTCTCGCGACCATGGATCATTCGACGCCGACCAGCACCGAACAGGTGTTCGGCAACGTGCCGATCAAGGTGGATGCGGCGGCGAAGCAGGTGCGCCAACTCGAGCAAAACGCGGCTGAGTTCGGTGTCGAGCTGTTCGGCATGCGCGATGCGCGGCGCGGCATCGTGCACGTGATCAGTCCGGAACTTGGCTCAACGCAGCCCGGAATGACCATCGTCTGCGGCGACAGCCATACCAGCACACACGGGGCGTTCGGCGCGCTCGCCTTCGGGATCGGCACCACGGAAGTCGGGCATGTGTTCGCAACGCAGGCGTTGTTGCAGCGCAAACCCAAAACATTTGCGGTAAACGTCGAGGGTCAACTGCGTCCCGGCGTGACCGCCAAGGATTTGATCCTCGCCGTCATCGGCAAAATCGGCGTCTCCGGCGGCACCGGCCATGTATTCGAATATCGTGGATCGGCCATCCGCGCCTTGTCCATGGATGAGCGGATGACCGTGTGCAACATGTCGATCGAAGCTGGTGCACGCGCCGGGATGATCGCGCCGGATGACACCACGTTCGCCTACCTCAGGGACAAGCCGCGCGCGCCTAAAGGTGCTGCTTGGGACGCAGCGTGCGCCCGATGGCGTACCCTCGCCACCGATCCGGGCGCCGAGTTCGACGCCTCGGTGGATATCGATGCCTCAGTGCTCGAGCCGATGATCACCTACGGCACGAATCCCGGCATGGTGCTCCCGATCGGTGCGACTATTCCAACCTTAGCCGATGACGAGGTTTTCGACAAGGCGCTGCGTTACATGGGGTTTCACGGCGGCGATGCCATGCTCGGCAAGCCGGTCGACGTCGTTTTCATCGGCAGCTGCACCAATGGACGACTCGCCGATTTGCAGGCGGCCGCGCGCATACTCAAAGGCCGCAAGGTCGCGCCCGGCGTGCGTCTGCTCATCGTGCCGGGTTCACAAGAAATCAAGCGCCAGGCCGAAGCGGCGGGTTACGCCGACATTTTCAAGGCCGCGGGCGCGGATTGGCGCGAGTCCGGCTGCTCGATGTGTTTGGGGATGAACGGCGACACCGTCGCTGCCGGCCAGTATTCCATCAGCACCAGCAATCGCAATTTCGAGGGCCGCCAAGGCGTGGGCGCGCGAACTCTGTTGGTCAGTCCTTTCACCGCCGCAGCGAGTGCCGTGCAGGGCCGGATCACCGATCCGCGGGAGATGCTGTAGTGGAACCCGTGATCCGCGTTCATTCCAAAACGGTGGTGATCCCCTCGAGCAATATCGACACGGATCAAATCATCCCGGCAAGGTTTTTGACCACGACGACCAAGGACGGCTTGGGTCTGCAACTGTTCGCCGACTGGCGCTATCGCGCCGACGGCTCGCCCGATCCGAATTTCGCGCTGAATCGACCCGAAGCGCGCGGCGCGGAGGTTCTGGTCGCCGGCCGAAATTTTGGTTGCGGCTCCTCGCGCGAACATGCGCCCTGGGCGCTGCTGGACTTTGGGTTTCGCGCCGTCATCAGCACGGAAATCGCCGACATCTTTCGCGGCAATTCCTTAAAGAATGGGCTGCTGCCGATCGTGGTGGACGACGCCACGTCGCAATGGTTGCTGGACAATCCGGGCGCCGAAGTCGACATCGATCTGAAAGCGGCCCGTCTGACGCTGCCCACAGGGGTGTCGGTCTCATTCCCCTTGGAAGCATTTGCGCGGCACTGCCTATTGAACGGTGTCGATGAACTCGGCTACCTACGTAGCCGGTTAAGCGATATCGAACGTTACGAAGCAGCGCGTTCCTGGTGAAGGCGCTGATCGCAGTTCTCGCCGGTGACGGCATCGGCGCCGAGGTCACCGCCGAAGCGGTGCGCGCGCTTGAGCGCGTGGCGGCGCGCTTCGGGCATGCCTTTGAATTCCAGCCGGCGCTGCTGGGCGGCGCGGCCATCGACGCCACGGGTCAGGCGCTGCCGCCGGCGACGCTGGCGTTGACGCAGCGGGCGGATGCGATTTTGTTGGGCGCCGTCGGCGGTCCGAAATGGTCGAATCCCGAGGCTTTGGTTCGACCCGAACAGGGCCTGCTGCAATTGCGCAAGGCACTTGGGCTCTTCGCCAATCTGCGGCCGGTGGTGCCGCACCCTAGAGTGCTTCACGCCTCGCCGATCAAAGCAGAAATTTTAAGCGGCGTGGACATCATGGTGGTGCGCGAACTGACGGGCGGCATCTATTTCGGCGACAAGACGCGCACGGCGACCGAAGCCGTCGACGTGTGCCGCTATACCGTCGAGGAGATCGAACGGGTCGTGCGTCTGGCGGCGCGCCTGGCGCATGCCCGCCGCCGCAAGCTGACGTCGATCGACAAGGCCAATGTGCTCGAGACCTCCCGCCTGTGGCGTGCGACGGTCGAGCGGATCATGCCCCGTGAATTTCCCGACGTGAGCTTCGAGCACATGCTGGTCGATGCCGCCGCCATGCATCTCTTGAAGCGGCCGCGCGACTTCGATGTGATCGTGACCGAAAATATGTTCGGCGATATTCTCACCGACGAAGCCTCCATGCTGGCAGGTTCCCTCGGGTTGTTGCCCTCGGCATCGCT
>PMMB01000124.1 GCA_003165495.1 Gammaproteobacteria bacterium
CTCGTCAAGGTGCGCGCCGAGATCGCGCGGCTCGCGGCGCCCAAGACCGTCGAACAAGCGCTGGCGGATGTGGCGCGCCAGCATGCAACGGCAGCGACCTACATTCCGTCGGCCAAGCAGGCACTCGTCGCTGCGACGGCCTTCGTCAAATCCAAGGATTTATTGACGCTGTCGCCCAACGCCAATTTGGAAGTCATCGAGACGCCGGTGTTCATGCGAGGCTTATACGGTGTCGGCGGCTTCAATCCGGCGCCGGCGTTGGAGCCCAAGCTGGGGGCCTTTTTTTGGGTGACGCCGATTCCGAGTGCTTGGCCGCAGTCGCGCATCGATTCGAAGCTGCGCGAATACAACGATTCGGGAATGCAGCACTTGACCGTGCACGAGGCGATGCCCGGCCACTACGTGCAAGGGGAGTATGCGAATGAAGTGCAGCCGCGATCGCGCCGCTTGCTGCGCAATATCTTCGGCAACGGCCCGTACGTCGAGGGCTGGGCGGTCTACTCCCAGCAACTCATGGCGGAGCAGGGATACTTGGGCGACACGCCGGGCTATCGGCTCACTTTGCAAAAGCAATTGTTGCGAGTCCTGGCCAACACAATTTTGGATGTGCGGCTGCAGACCATGCGTATGACCGACCAGGAGGCGCTCGATCTGATGACCAAGAACACTTATCAGGAAACGGAAGAAGCGACCGCCAAGTTGCAGCGTGCCAAGTTGTCGTCTTGCCAGTTGCCGACCTATTACGCCGGATACAAAGGCTGGCTCGCCGTGCGCGAGCATAATCAGGTCAAGCACGGATCCGCATTCAGCCTCAAGGAGTTCCACGAGAGCGCGTTGCGCGAGGGAGCGGTGCCTCTGCCCGTGCTGGATCGGTTGCTGAAATAACCGGCTTTCGCATGACGCCATTGGATGTGTCGCCGTTCGGCGGGCCTGGAGCTATACTTGCGGCGACAAAAGCAATCCATTTCAGTGAGGCCATCTCCATGAACGCGAGTCTCAAGCCCGTCCGGACGTCGGCAGATGCGGAAACCAGCGCCCGAGTCGATCTCGCAGCGTGTTATCGGTTGGCGGATCGCTTCGGTCTGAACGAGGGCATCGACAATCATCTGACACTGCTGGTGCCGGGATATTCGGACCGATTTTTACTCGCGCCGTTTGGTATGCATTGGTCCGAAGTGAAAGCGAGCGATTTCCTGGCCGTTGATTTCACCGGACGGGTCGTGAGCGGGCAGGGGTCGGTGGAGGATACGGCGATGTATATTCATCAGCCGGTGCATCGGCTGTCACCGCAGGGACGTTGCGTATTGCACACCCACATGCCGTACGCGACCGCGCTATGCATGCTGGAGAATCCGCGGCTGGAGATGGCCGTGCAAAGCGCGCTGGGGTTTTACAACGACGTGGCCTACGACCGGACTTACAACGGCCTGGCCTTCGATGTGTCCGAGGGAGAACGCTTGGCGCGAGCGCTTGGGTCAAAATCGGTGCTCATGATGGCCAATCACGGCGTGCTGGTGGTCGGCAAGACGGTGCCTCAGGCGTTCGAGCGGCTGTATTTTCTGGAGCGCGCCGCGCAAGCGCAAGTGCTCGCGCTGTCGACCGGCCGGCCTTTACGGCTCATTCCGGATGCAATCATCCAAAAGACGATCGAGCAGTTCGACGCGGGCGGCAGCGTCGGCGGTCGCGATCGCGCCGATCTGCACTTCGATGCCTTGAAGCGCGTTCTCGATCGCAGCAAGTCGGATTACGCAAGCTGAATTCGCGCGTTGCCGCGGCGGTAGACCCGGCGCGGGCCGCCCGCAGCCCCATCGTTTTTTTGGTGGCCGCGGTGCTGTTCATCAATTACGTCGATCGGGGCGCTTTGCCCACGGCGGCGCACTTGATGCAGGGCGACCTGCGCTTGAACTACACGCAGATGGGCATGCTGATGTCCGCCTTTTTCTGGACGTATACCTTTTCTCAAATTCCCGTCGGCTGGCTCGCCGAGCGCTACGGTGCGCATCGAATACTCGCGGCCGGACTTACGCTATGGGCATCGGCCACCATACTGGTCGGATTTGCGCACACCTTCGCAATGCTTCTGGTGCTGCGGTTGCTGCTCGGCTTGGGCGAGAGCGCCGGCTTCCCGTGCGCCGCGAAAATACTGTCGGCGATCGTACCCACCAAGGGCTTGGGCACGGCCAACGGGATCGTCGCCCTTGGATATCTGTCCGGGCCGGTCGTGGGTACCATCGCCGGAGGCCTACTGATGGCGCACTTCGGCTGGCGCTCGGCGTTCTGGGTGTTTGGCGCGCTGTCCTTGCTGTGGTTGTGGCCCTGGTCGCGAGTGGCGGGCGGCGTGCGTGCGGCGGTACGCGCCGGCGCGGAAGATTCGCCGACGTTGTGGATGATTCTCAAACAGCCCTCCCTGTGGGGCACGGCACTCGGGCTCTTTTCCACCAACTATACGTTCTACTTCATGCTGTCGTGGCTGCCCTCCTATCTGCAAACCGAGCGCGGCTTTTCCCTAATCGCCATGACGAAGCTTGCTACGCTGGCGTACGCGGTTAATGCCGTCAGTGCATTCGCCGGCGGATGGGGCATCGATCGTTTCCTCGCCCGCGGCGGATCGGCCAACGTCGGCTACAAATCGGTGATGGCCGTGGGGCACCTCGGATCGGTGGCATGCATGCTCGCCATGGCCGTGGGTTCGCCGAAGTTGGCGCTGGCCAGCATGTTCGTCTACCAGGCGTTGTGCGGAGCCTCTTCGCCCGGTGTGTATGCCATGTG
>PMMB01000071.1:0-6151 GCA_003165495.1 Gammaproteobacteria bacterium
AGAATGACGAGATCCACGGCCAACCGCTTGAGCCGCCAATATTCGTGCGCGCGCAGCAACTGCCTGACGATTTCAAGGTCGTTCTCGTCGTCTATCCTGACCAGCACGATCGGCAGGTCGCCGGATATGCCGTGGGGCCACAAGGCGGACTGTCCCAACTGGTTCGCCTCGAGAATATCGCGGGATGCCCGCAGTGAGGAATCGGAGTACAGCACCCGATTGGCAATGCGCTGAAATGCTTGAGCCTCTTCGAAGTCGACGCCGAGATACCGGAGCTGCACCTGAGCCTGCGTCCACGCCAGGGTTTTCGCGCGTTCGAAAGACGCCATGTCGCGATGCTTGTCGACCAACGCGACGGCCTGCTCTCGGCTGGCGCTGACGCCCGTCCAAAAAGCAACGCGCACGGTTTCGCCGGGTGCGATTCGCACGCGGCGGCGCAGCGACAGCACGGGATCGAGAACGGTTCCCGCCGTATTGGACAGCGGCCGAGCGTCCATGATCGAGACGGCATTGCGCAAATCCCGCCCGCGGCCGAGGAAACGCGCTCGATCGGTCTCGAACTGCAAACCACCGATGCCTACTCCCTCCAGAGCGCTGACGTGAGCTACCCAAATCTCGGGATCCGCGGGTTCTCGGGCCCGTCGCGTGGCGAGCAGTGCGCCGCTGTCGGCGATGAATTCGGTCCGCACGAAGAGTTTGGAGAATGCGGGGTGCGCGGAGTCGGCGGCGGCCGTCGCCAGGACCACCTCGGCGTAAGTCGTCAATTCGATTTCGCGTACGCGGTTTCCCTCATTGGTCACCGAGACTCGGCGGACTTCCGCATCGTCTTCGGGCGACACGAGGATCTCGGTCGAGGTGAGGATGCGTCCGTCCCGGCGAATGATTTCCGCGCGATCCTCGAAAAATGCTACGTCATAGCTGTCGGGTTCGCGTCCGACAGGCTGATATCCGGCCGACCATACTTGACCGTTGACCACATCGCGCAGGAAGACGTAGCAACCCCAGGGATCACAGGTCGGATCTTCGCGCCAGCGTGTCACTGCGATGTCTCGCCAACGGCTGTACCCGGACCCGGCGGCGGTCAACATGACGGAATAGTTTCCGTTCGACAACAAATGAGTGCGCGGTGCGACGTGATGCGGGGAGCTGAAGCGGCGCGGTGCGACGGCCGCCAATTCGCGCAGTTCCGGCGCCGATGGTACTTCGTCCGATCCCGCCGAAGATAGATCGGAATCGCGCGGCGTTCTTTCCTGCAAAAGCAGCTCAGTCGCTTGGATGACGGAATTCGAGTGAAAGCATGTGCGAAAAATGCCGTCCTTCAAAACGTTGGCAATGGCCACCATGATCATTCCCTGGTGGTGCGCCATGAAGGCGCGTACCGGCACCACCGCCACGCGCTCGGGCAGGCGCGCGGGCGTGAAATCCAGCGCCTCGTACCAGCCAAATCGGCCGCGTCCGCCAAGTTTCTGCAGGCGCTCGAAATTGCGCATCGCTGCCGTGGGATCGATCATCGCTGCAAGACCGGTGGCGTAGGGTGCCACCACGGCCTCGTCGCCCAAACCGCGTTGCAAACCTAAACCGGGAACGCCAAAGCTCGAGTACTGATAGGTGAATTCCCGATCGCGGGCATTGAAGGCCGACTCGGACACTCCCCACGGCAGATTCCGTTCGTTCCCGTACTCGATCTGGCGTTTGACGATCAGCCGCGCGGTTTCGCCGAGCACGCTGCCCTCCGGCTCGCGCATGACCAGCACCGGCATCAGATACTCGAACATGGAGCCCGACCACGAGACGAGGGCCGAACCTCTATCGACGGGTGTCAGCAAGCGCCCCAACCTGAACCAGTGGCGAACCGGCAAATCGCCCTTCGCAATCGCCACGAAACTCGCGAGCCGAGCCTCCGATGCCAGAAGATCGTAGCAACTGGGGTCCTGCGCACGATCGGCCACTCGATAGCCGATACTCAACAATTGACGTTGCGGTTCCACCAGAAACCCGAATTCCATGGCCATTGCTATGGCGCGGCCCCGGCGCGCGAGCGCATCGAGCCGTGCGGCAAGCTGCCGGCTCACGGCGGCGTCCGCTTGGATGTCGCGGTGGTGGCTCAGCACGTTGGCGCGCAGCATGTCAGACCAGTGCAGCAGCGGCGCGTTGCTCCACTCGGGGCGTTCATCGGTCAACGCCTGGGCGATGTCGTAAACACTTTCGGCTTGCTGAAGTATGGCCGCCAGTGCCGGCGCGTTGCTGCCGGAGCCGATCGATTTGAGGGAGTCACGGAGGGCATCGATCGCGGTGTCCAGGTGGCGCGGCGACACGCCATAGCTGCGCCGATCGTCGTTGAGTGCCCGAGCGACGTCCTGCATTTGCTCGAGGGTGTCCAGCATTCCGCTCACGTCGACATGGGTCAGTGACAATTCTCGCAGCCATCTGCGGCACATGCCTTCGAGGGTGAGTAAATGACCGGCTAAATTGCCACTGTCCACGGTCGAGATGTATTTTGGATCGAGCGGGCGCAGATCGTGCGTGTCATACCAGTTATAGAAATGCCCGCGAAACCTCTCGAGCTTCTCGAGCGAGGAAAACGTGGCCTCCAGCCGGTCTACGGCATCAAACATGCCGATCCAGCCAAATTCACGGGCCGCTGCGACCGACAGCAGGTACAAACCGATATTCGAGGGCGACGTGCGATTCGCAATCACCGCATTCGGTACTTCTTGAAAATTGTCCGGCGGCAACATGTTCTGTTCGGCCGTCACGAACGTGTCGAAAAAACTCCAGGTCTGGCGCGCCATGATGCGCAGACGATGTCCATCGTCCGGAGTCAGCGTCTCGCGGCGCGCCAATCGTGCGGGCAGACTGACGGCTCGTGCAACGATCGGCGCGCACAGCCACGCCAACAGAAACGGGACGGCGATCCAAGGAATCTCATGCGCCTTGGCCGGCAGGAACAGCGCCAGACTCAAGGTCAGCAAGAGGCCCCCGGACATGCGCCGGTAGTAGCCGAACACGGTGGACGATCCATGGGGCTTCGATTGGGCCGTCGCGGTCCACTGCAGGAGATTGCGCCGCGAGATCGCCAATCGATACAGCGTACGAAGTATGGCGTCCATCATGTTCCAAGCCTGGTCCGCCCAGAAGACCAGCCGTAAAGCAATCAGCGAAGCGGTCTGCTTCGCATCCTTGCGTGCGGCGCGCAGATTGATCAAAAACGGCAAAAGCGCCGGTAGTGCAATGGTCGCGAGAAAGAACAAGCTCCAGACTAGAGCCGCTGATCCCGCCCAGCACAGTGCGAACCCGAAAAAAACCGCGGGCACCAGAATCGACCTGCGCAAATTGTCGAACATTTTCCAACGTCCAAGCGGCGCCATCGGCCCGTGTGCGCCCAGCACCCATGGGAGCAGTTGCCAATCGCCGCGTGTCCAGCGATGTTGGCGCGCCGTGGCCACGTCATAGCGGGACGGATATTCCTCGATCACCTCGACGTCCGAGGCAAGACCGCAACGGGCGTAGATACCCTCGAATAGATCGTGACTGAGCAATCGATTGTCGATGACGCGATTCGCCAGTGTCGTCTCAAAAGCCGTGACGTCATAGATTCCCTTGCCGTTGTACGAGCCCTCGCCGAACATGTCTTGATAGACGTCCGAGACGGCGAACGCGTAAGGATCGATGCCGCTCGGCCCGGAAAAGACACCTTGGAAAAACGACGCTTCGCGACCGACGGGCAACGACGGCGTCACGCGCGGCTGCAATATCCCGTACCCGGCCGTCACGAGTCGTTTGGCCGAATCGATCACCGGCTTGTTCAGCGGGTGTGCCATCTTGCCTATGAGTGCGAGCGCGGCGCCCCTCGGCAGGCGCGTATCCGCGTCCAGGCTGATGATGTACCGCACGTCTGCGTGTGCCTGCGGCGCTCGTCCGCCGACGGACACGAAGCTCGTGTCCTTCGATCCGCGCAGCAAGAGATTGAATTCATGGAGCTTGCCGCGCTTGCGCTCCCAACCCATCCAGCACCGTTCGCTCTCGTTCCAAACGCGCCGTCGATGCAGCAGCAAGAAGCGATCGTCCCCAAAGACGCTCCCATGCAGCCGGTTCAGGCGCGCAATTCCGGCAGCCGCTTGCCCAAGCAACTCTTCGTCCTGCGGCGCGGTTTCAGTTGCCGAGTCGATCCAATCGGTAAGCAGCGCGAAGCGAATGTCGCCGTTTGGGGAGGCCAGGTAGTGAACCTCGAGGCCGCGCACGCGTTCATCGATGTCCGCAGCGCTGGTCAATAGGATCGGCACTGCAACCACCGTGCGCAATTCCGTCGGAACTCCGTCCACGAGCTCGAGGCCGGGCAGCACACTGGCGCTGCAGAAATGGATTACCCAAAGATTGACGATGGTGATTCCGATATCGGATGCCGCCAAGAGCGCAAGCAATTCGATGACGATCGCCGTAATCCTATTGTCATCGGGTGCACCCGCGGCGAACACCAGCGCGGCCGTCATGGCGATGCTTAATATGGCGATGCCGCCCTGGTAACCGAGAACGCCCGCGGCTCGCGTCCCGCGGGCGAGGCGCTGATTCCAAGGAATGCGGTACCCCAATTCCCGCTCCAACTGCGCGCGCCCTGCGGACACCAAGTAGTAGCCCGGCTCGAGCGCATGCTGCGGTTCGGGCTTGGGCTTGCCGGTGCTCCCAAGTCCGGCGGCTCGTTGGGCCGCATCCAACGCGCGTTGTGCCACGTCCATCTCCGTGTGCCGCGAGCGGCGCGACAGATCTTCGATCGCGTGTCGGTACAGGTCGCGGGTCGAAAAGTCGAATGCCGCGTAGGAACTGCGCTCGCGCATCAATTCGTCGACGAGACTGACGCTTTCGAAGAATTTGGCCCAATCGACCGCAGATATGAGCCGCAAGCTGGTGATGATATTCCGGACGCTCACGCTGACCGCGCCTTGACGCTGATGCTCGCTGTGGACGATCTCATCCGCGGTGGTGTTTTGCGCGGCAAACGTCTGATGCAACCAAGCCAG
Organism: Gammaproteobacteria bacterium; assembly: GCA_003165495.1. GTDB lineage: Bacteria > Pseudomonadota > Gammaproteobacteria > Steroidobacterales > Steroidobacteraceae > Bog-1198. The sequence continues at coordinate 5,016 of PMMB01000071.1, forward strand.
GGCGGGCGTGCTCTCGGGGTCATGGTCCCGCAGCCGCTGAAAAAGCTGTACGGCAAACGCGTTGGGAAGCCGCTGCGCTTCGAGCCCGCGCATGGCGGCCGAATTCGGCGCCGCCTGCCTGGCGTCATCCGGCACCCACTTGTCGGCCAGTTCGTCCGCTTTCTCGCGCAGCTCCAACCGATAGACGATGCCGGAAGCCAGACGGCTCAAGTTTTCGATCAACACCACACGCAACGTGATGGCGATGGCCCACAGCTCGCCGATCGTCAGCGGTTGGATTCGTTGATAGGCGCGGCAGAACCGCACCAGAGTATCCAGCTCGAAGCGATTGTCGGAGTGCGCGACGATGGCCCACGCCAGTCCGTATACGCGTGGATAGCCGCGCAACGGTCCGTTGGAGAGCTTCGGCAGCTGTTTGTAAAATCCAACCGGCAGGTCGCGCCGCACGGCACGGATGTGCTCGTCGACGATGTAGTAATTGTCGACCAACCATTCGGCCGCCGGCGTGACGGCTTGTCCTTTGCGAATTCCGGCGATCAGAGTGTGAAGGGCGGCGCCGAGACCCGCTGCGTTGGATCGCAAACGGCCGCGCAAGGAGATGCCGGCGGTTTGCAACGGCGACACTTCCTGCGTCCTCGCCAAATTCTCCGCGTGGTGTTCAAGTCGCTCGACGCTGAAAATCTCGCCGGAAATCGGCTCGTCAATCTCAGAGGGCCCATCCAACAGCGAACGCCCACGGCCGCGCCAGCGGAAATACTTCAATGGCATGTCTTTGTTTGTGGTCCAACTAAATGCAAACGAGGATAGCGCAATCCGCCCAGCGCCGCGGACTTTGTAAGTCTTACCGATTTCGCGGCGCCGGCTACTCCGCGGTCACTTCGACNNGTGACGTGCAAGGCGAGGAAATCGTCCGTGGCGCCGGTAAAGGAGCCGATGAGTGGTGCGGCTTGAGCGGCCTCGCGCGCGACCGCGACGCGGATCAAATTGCGGCCGCCGACCAGGGCGTTGGTCGGATCGAACTCCACCCAACCGACTCCGGGCAGGTAGACCTGAATCCAGGCGTGCGTGGCGCCGCCGCCCACCAGACCGCCGCCGGCGTCGATCAGCGCTTCGTCATAGAGGTATCCCGAAACGAA
>PMMB01000071.1:6161-7173 GCA_003165495.1 Gammaproteobacteria bacterium
CTCGGACTTGATCGCGCCGATCATGGCCATCAGCACATCCAGCGTCGCATTCCCCGGCGTCCTATCCAGCAGGGACTTCACCCATGCGTCGAGCTTGTGCTCCGGATCCGGGTAATGCCGGGCCTTGGATGATCCAAGATCCAGAGCTTCCGACGCCGAATAACTGAATGGCAGAGTGGCGGCGTAGTCGTCGATGACGAGGGTGCGCTCGGGCAGCGGGAAATGTTCGGCACGAAAGGTCGATTCGAATACCAACTCCGCCACCGGATCCGAAAACGTCGCGATCGCGATCGAGTTCCCGAAGACGTCGTGCATCCAGCGCAGCTCGGAGGGCTGCGGCGTAATCGCGATTCCTGTGTCGAGAAGCCGTAGATCGTGACTGTCCCGCGGCCGGCACATCAACCGATGCGGACCGAGGACGACTGGGTGCTTATAGCGGTACTCGGTTCGATGGCTGACGCGGATAATGCTCAAGAGAATCCCGGGCGGCGGGCTGCTGCGATCGAGTACATCGTGCGTGATATCTCACGGGGTAGGTTGCGATTTCCGGCCCACGTACAATAAGCGCTGGGGCAGATTGGCAGTATGTACTTTAGCCCCTGATTCTCGCGATGATGTACTCGACGCAGCATGTGTAGTTTGATCGAATGCGTTTCCATATACGGTCGGAACCCGGCGCAAACGTGCGTAATCCTACACCTACATCGCGCGCCTCCGCTGAAGGATTCACTGGTTGAGTTTCCAGATCGCAAGATTCAGCGCGCTCGCAAAACTGACCCAGATCAAGTACGGCGCCAAGATCCACGCCGCCGCGGCCTTCACGACGGCAAACTCACGGATGGTCCAAATGATCGACAGCCACAGCGCAACGATCACGAACAGACCGGCGCCGATATTTTTAGCGCCGAAAAACAGCGGCGCCCAGACGGCATTGAGCAGGAGCTGAATCGCGTAGGCAGCCAGCGCCGCAATTCGGCCGCGGTGATAGCGTTCGCGCCAAATGAGCCACGCG
>PMMB01000171.1 GCA_003165495.1 Gammaproteobacteria bacterium
TTGTCGTAACCCCAATGCACATTGATGGGCGCCGACGAATAGCGGCTGATGCGCCGATAGCTGTTCACGTTCGGCGCGAACAGCGACATCGCACCGGGAAGATATTTCTGCAATCCGGCGATATGCCCGAAAAACAATTGCGAGGGCGAGCCGTCGGCATTGCTGAATATGTTCTTGCGAGTCTTCACGTCGAGGATGCTTTGATGCAAGTGCATGGCGCTGCCCGGCTCCTTGGCCATCGGCTTTGCCATGAACGTGGCATACATTTTGTGCCGCATGGCCGCCTCGCGGGCGGTGCGTTTGAACAAGAAGGCCTGGTCGGCGAGGCTCATGGGATAGCCATGCAGCAGGTTGATTTCCATCTGCGCCGCGCCGGCTTCGTGGATCAAGGTATCGATTTCGATGTCCTGCGCCTCGCAGAACGAGTACATGTCGTCGAACAGCGGATCGAATTCGTTGACCGCCGCAATGCTGTATGCCTGTCGGCCGATTTCCGGACGCCCCGAACGGCCCACCGGCGGCTTCAACGGATAGTCGGAGTCGACATTGGGTTCCACCAAAAAGAACTCGAGCTCCGGGGCCACCACCGGTTCCCAGCCCTGCGCCTCATACAGATCGAGGACCCGCCGCAACACATAGCGCGGCGCCATGGTGACCGGCCGGCCGTCGCCGTAAAAACAATCATGGATCACCTGGGCGGTCGGTTCCGCGGCCCAGGGCACGACTCGTACGGTTTTTGGGTCGGCCTTCAACACGATGTCGATGTCCGACGGATTCATGGCGCTCTGATCGTCCGGATAGTCGCCGGTCACCGTCTGCAAGAAAATCGCCTCAGGCAGGCGCATGCCCTCCTCTTCGGCAAATTTCTCCGCGGGCATGAGCTTGCCGCGTGCCACGCCGGCCATGTCCGGGATGATGGCTTCGACTTCCGAGATACCGTGTTCTCTCAAGAATTGCTGAATCGTGCTGGCCATAAATCACCTTTCAACTGAGCGCGCGCGACTGGCTTCACCAAACGCCGCAAACAACGCGCGGGAAAATGGATTCTNNGCAAACTGCCATTCCGGATGCCATTGCACACTCAGGGCGAAATTCGGTGCGTCAGCGACCCGGAACGCCTCGATGACTCCGTCCGGTGCGCGCGCCTCGACAGCCAAATCCTTCCCCAGCGTTTGAATTCCTTGCCAATGCAGGGAATTGACTTGCAAGCGATCCTGTCCGGCGATTTTGCGCAAAGCTCCTCCAGGCTCCAGGAGGACTTCGTGAGCCGGCCCGTATTGCACGTCCAGCGGTGTGGATTCATCCTCGCGGTGATCGAGGTTCCCGGGTATCTGGTGTAGCCGCTGGTGTAACGTGCCGCCGAAGGCCACGTTCATTTCCTGAAATCCGCGGCAGATGGCAAGCACCGGCAAGCCGGCGGCGATAGCCCGCGGAATCAGCGGAAGCGTCGTAGCATCCCGATTTGGATCATGTAGCGTTCCCGGCTCACTCGCCGGTCCTCCGTAGTGGTGAGGTTCGACATTCGATGCGCTCCCGGTTAGCAACAATCCGTCGCAGGCATCCAATAAGGATGGCAAATCAATCTCGGACCCGAGAGCGGGTATGAGCACCGGCAGCGCGTTCGCGCCTGCGGCGACAGCTTCGATGTACTTCTCGCCGGCCATGTGGAAGTAGTGCTTCCCACACAGCCTGCGGTCGGCTGGAATTCCGATTACGGCCAAGCGAGACATGTTTAATATATTAAACGTCCAGATGGACGATTGGGCTTCCTTAACGACCGTATTACACCACACCGCCGGTGACTCGTCCTGCTTGAGGTGCGACAATTGGCTAAGATTTAGGCATTTCCATGACTTAGCGTTGTTTTGTGCGACGCAACATCATTGCACAATGGTCGAATGACCCGGTAGGCTCACAGGCGTCGAATCCTGTCAATAGCCACAAGATTTTAAACACTATCGATAAAAAAGAGAGTCGATGCGCCTGTCCTACCCACCCGCCCCTTCCTATTACGCCGCCTCCATCGCCACTTCGGCGACCCTGGCCGGTGACGGCGCGCAGACACATCGGGAGATGCTTCGCGGCTCCACCCAAGCGGATGTTGTGGTCCTCGGCGGCGGCATAGCCGGCTGTTCTGCCGCACTGCACTTGGCGAAACGCGGCTACCGCGTCGCCTTGCTCGAGGCGCGCGTCGTCGGTTACGGAGCGTCCGGGCGCAGCGGCGGCCAGACTATTTTTGGCGTGGCCGCGACTCAAAAGGCGCTGGAGGCCGAAGTCGGCCGCGACGACGCACGGCGTTTGTTCGATCTGTCCATCGAGGCCCTGGATCTCACGCAATCGCTGATCGGCGAGCACGCCATCGATTGCGACTATCACGCCAACCATGTTCACGTCGCGGTCAAACCGCGGCATCTCGAGGAACTGAACGATTGGGCTCGCGAATTGCATGAGAATTACGCCTACCACTCCGCGCGATTGTTGAATCGCGACGAGTTGCAGGCGCATGTCCGCAGCGAACGGTATCTTGGAGGACTCATCGA
>PMMB01000235.1 GCA_003165495.1 Gammaproteobacteria bacterium
GAGGCCCTGAATTTCGCTGAAACCCATCACCTGCAGCACGATGCTCCAAATCAACAGCAGGACATACGAGATGAACTGCACATGCAGCAGCAGCACGAGGAAGCCTTCGACATCGGCGCGCGGAGTTTCGACGAAGGTGGCCTCGCCGGCGAGTAGCGCCGTCAACACCCACATCGCGAGCGAAGCCACCATGGGTACGCCGCCGTAGGCTAGGACATGAATCACTTGGTTGGTCGTCGATTTACCGCCGGCGCGAGTACCCAGGCGCCGATAAATAACCGCCATCAAGAACACACCTGCCACGCCGGCGATAGCGCCATAGGCAAAGGAATTTGCCAGAATGTATTCCACGCTGCTGTGTGCTCCAGCTCCTTCGGTGCGGTACAGCGCGAGAAAGTTGCCTATTCCTTGAGCCGCCGCCAGCAAGTAGTCGGGGATCCCGACGGGTCGTGCCGCCAATTCACGAAACACGCGTCGGGGTCTCAACCAGACATCTTTCAGCGGGCGAATGGGTTCGGTCGGCAACACTTGAGGCAGCCTACGCAATCCGTGTAACTGACTCCAGCGTCACACACAGATGACAGCAGACTTTTTCGGGGCTACTCTCACAACGAGTTTGTACGATCTCTAGGAGAAGATTGACCATGGCAAAGAAGAGCAAGTCGAAGAAGCGTCCAGTGGCAAAGGCCAAGCGCCGCGCCGCCAAGAAAAGCGTCGCGAAAAAGAAAGCCCGGCCAGCGAAGGCCAAGGTGAAGGCCAAGGTGAAGGCTAAGGCCAAGAAGACCGGCAGAGCACTCAAGGCTGCGAAAAAGGCCGTCAAAGCTGCGCCCAAAAAGGCCAAGCCCAAAGCCAAAGTCGTCGCCACGAAGGCTGCGCCCAAGCCAAGCAGCTGGCCCCAGCCAAGCAGCTGGGCTAAGCCAAGCGTGCCTAAGCCTCAGGCGCCCCCGGCACCGACGGCAGCGCCGCCCTCCTTACCGGTGGTCACAGAGACGCCGATATCGACGACTCCCAGGACAGACCCGTTGGCGTTTTAAAGAATCGCCGAAGGCAAAATTAGGCGCGTATCAGCCCTTGTAGAGGGCGCGCGCCGCTACTGTCCGGGAATATTCGGCTGGCGAGAGTCTTCGCGTCGACGCGCATGTGCTCGTCGAGCACGGCCTTGAACACGCTGCGTAAATCGAGAGTCGGCCGCAGGTCGCGGTTATCGAGCAGCGCCGTGCGTGCGAGCCCCGGCCAGTCGGCGATCACGCGGCCGCCGCGCACGGCTCCGCCCGCGAGCAAGGCGCATCCGCCCGTCCCGTGATCAGTACCTTGGGTGCCGTTCACGGCAGCGGTGCGGCCGAACTCGGTCACGACGAGTACCGCGGTTTGCTGCCACAAGGGCCCCAACTCATCCTTAAGCGCGCGCAGTGCTTTGTCGAGCCCCGTGAGCCGTTGCGCAAGCGCTCCCTTGGCACCGCCCTGATTGGCGTGCGTATCCCAGCCGCTGGCTTCGATGACCGCCACCTCGGGACCCCCTTCGCTTCGCATCAATGCGGCAGCCATGCGCGCCACGCCGCCGACACGGTCGGGAGCCGCCGGCGGAGCCGTCATCGCCGGCGCATCCGCCTGGGTGCTGCGCTCGTCCGCAAGCTTCTCGGTCTGCACGGCCTCGCTCAGACGCGCCGAAAACCAATCGTCCTTGGAGTAAAGGTCGGCCAAACGCGCCAACAAATCTTCGTCGACATCCGGGGTCGCTTGCGGCGACTTGGAAATCACAGGCGTATCGCCACGCAAAATCAGCGGCACGTTCTGGCTGATGGCCACGGCGCGCTCGCCCGGACGTCCGGTGCCGCGCGGTAAGGCGGCTAGCGCGCGATTGAGCCAGCCGTCGGCAGAGCCTACGGGCTTCGTCAGTCCGTTCTCGAGCACGTTTTGCCCGTCGAAATGTGAGCGGTCGCGGTACGGTGAGGCGACGGCATGGAATACCACCAGCTCACCGGCGAGGTAGCGCTCGTACAGGAACGCGAAGGATGGATGCAGGCCGAAGGTGTTGTCGAGCGCCAGCGCACCATCGGCAACGCCCGGCGCGGCTATCGCGAGCGTACGATGCAACCCTGCATAATTAGGGTCTGCATAGGGCGGCACCGCGGCGAGACCATCCAGCGCACCACGTAAGATCATGACCACCAGGCGCGCGGAGCCGCCAGTGCGGGCAAACAGGACATGCGGTAGGGCAGCGCTCGCCGCCAGCGCGCCGGTACTCAGTAGAAAGCGGCGCCGAGCTTTGTCCACGTGGTACGCGTGCATGGCTATCTCCGTTGAAATTCGGGACTCATCAACAACAATGCCAACGCCTGGGAAGCTGAGGAGGCGCGCCGCAGCGCCGTCACCGTCTCGGCGCGTGCATAGGCGCCTACACTCGATGCCGCGAGATCCACAGGATCGAGGCCTTGCTCGTACCGGCCTGCGACCCGCGATGCCCACAGCACGCGACGCATGAGGGCATCCGACCCGTCCCAGCTCTTCGCCGTGTCCGGCCAGCCCGCGGGTGATCCCGGCGTGTACTGGCGCTGCCCCAAGAGATCGAAGCTGCGCACGACCTCTTCCGGTTGACTCGGCGAAACATTCAGGGCCCGCAGAGTCGAAAACACGAAATCTTCGGGCGTCTTGAACTTGCGCATTTCGGCATCCCACGCCTCGGGCGACGCGATCAATGCCGCATACACTTGCGGCAGGTCGCCGCCGGTTTTGAGAAAGGCGCGCGCCACTCGTTCGACCGCGGCCGGCGGCGGATCATCGGCAACAAAATGGCGAACCAGCTTGGTCGCAATGAAGCGTGCCGTGGCGGGATGCCGCGCCAAATCCGCAAGCACGGCCTCACCTTGGCCGCGCCCGTCTTCGTGGTAGGTCTTGCCGAGGAGGGTTTTGGCGCCCGGTTCATGCAGGTTGTCGCGAAAATAGAAGCGGCCGGGAATCCCGCCGGCGAGCCGCCCCTTGCCGCCGCCGATCGACCAGCCGGTGATGATTTGCGCGAAGGTGGTGACATCGCTTTGCGTGTAGCCGCCGTTCACGCCCAGGGTATGCAGTTCGAGAATCTCACGCGCCAAGTTTTCATTGATGCCGAATTCGCGCTTGGGTTTGTCGCGGGCGGTGGTTCGTGGCCCGCCCATTCGCGATCGAGCCTCGTGTCGAGCGGCGAGCCGCGCAAGATCGGAATCCTTGCCGACCGAGTACTGATTGTCGAGAAAGGCGATCATCGCGGGATGTTGCTCCACCGCGATCAGCAGGTCGACGAATCGGCCGGCGACATGTGGGCGGATCGCCTCGTTCTCGAGCGTGCCGGCGACGCCGAACACCGCGCCCTTATCCGCTGACACCGCAAAGTGATTGGTCCAAAAGTGGACCAGGCGTTCTGCAAAAGGCCGCGTGGTGAGAGCGGCACTCTGGGCGCGTGCCAGTACCTGGGCGCGGTAGTGGGGTAGGTAGGCATCGCGCACCGGGTTGAATGCGGGCGCCGCTGCGGGAGTGGTGACGGAGAAAGTCGCGGAGGCGGAGGCAGTCGCGGAGGCGGAGGCAGTCGCGGTGGCGGACTGGCCGGCGGACTCGCGTTTCATTTCTTGGGCGGCCTCGCGCGCCGCCAGCACCGCGGTGAAAATCTGGTCGGAAAGGGCCAGCGGTATATTCCCAGCGAGCGGCACCGCGCCCTTGATCTGTGCCATCAGCCAGGCCCGCGGATCGCCGGCAGCAGCGGCGAGATCCCCCGGCCGGGCGCCCAAACCAAATCGCAGTACGGCTATTTCGGTTTGTATCATCCGACTTGTAACGGCAGAGCACCTTGGCGGTTGACCGGGTCAACCGGCGATTGAACATAAGATGGTGCTTGAAACTGTCGATCAACTCACGGGCGGCATGTCCACCGAGCGTCCGTCTACTGATTCGGCCATAGAAAGCGCAGGGCAAAAGCCACGGCGATGACGGCAAGGATGACATTGAGTCCCACGCCCACATGCGTCCAATATCCCGGAGGCACCACTGCCGGGTCCAGGCTTTTGGCGACCTGGCGGAATTGCCGCGCGGAAATCAGGGCAACTGCGGCTCCCAACAGCAACAAGAGGACGCCGAGTCCGAGCGAAAAACCGCGCTGCGACTCCGACGCAGGCTGATGAGCCACCATCTGCAGAAACAGGCCAAATCGCTCGACGACGAAGCCGAAGCCCATTAAGGCGATCGCACTACGTTGCCAGGCAAGCAGGGTGCGTTCGGCCGCGAACAGCACCCGAGGATCTGCGGCGTAGGACATGCGTTGGCTCCATCGATCCTATAATTCAATTTCAGTCAGCCAAATCTTACACATGAGTAAGTCCGCTGCCGATCGCCAGACCGTAGGCTGGTCCGCGAGAATCGACNNTTTAAACGGCGGCGTAATGCCGTCGAGTCCGCCGCCGCTGCGCAACGTGGTGCGAACTCCAACCGATGAGCGGCGCGAACTCGAGACTCTGCGCTTCATCAACGCGTACTTGATGCGTGAAATGACCGCGCTCAAGGAGCGCCAAGCGCAGGCTCAACGGCTCGCCGATCGGGACGGCCTGACGGGTTTGTACAACCGCCGGCGCATGCTGGAGCTGTTGGATTCGGCCATCGCCGAGGCTGCGCAGCAATGGCAATGCGTCGGGTTGCTGTTCATCGATCTGAATGGCTTCAAAGGCATCAATGACGAATATGGCCACTGCGCGGGTGACAAAATTCTGACCACAGTGGCCATGCGTATCGCGGCAAGAGTACGCACCGGCGATTTCGTTTGCCGGTACGGCGGCGATGAATTCGTTGTGGTTCTGCCCAATGTGCCGGACGCGGCCGGCGTAACCCGGGTGGCGGACACGATCCGCCAGCGAGTGGCGTTACCCTATTGGATACAAGGTAACGAGCAGCATTTGACCGCCGCGATCGGCGAGTCGATGTATCCGCACGACGGGCAGAGCGCCGCTGAGCTGCTGCATCGAGCGGACCAGGCGATGTATCGTCTGAAGGCACGACTGGCACGTCCGATGGTGAGTCTGGGCAGCATGCCCCACCATCCGCCGTCGAGACGCCGCGACGACAGATCCGAGCCGGGCCTGGACGGTGATCTCACGGGTGGTGATCTGTAGGCGAGAGCGCTATTCTTCGCGGTTCGACGTTCCCGTCAACGGCGGGAGATGAAGGACGTTAGTTCACCTACCCATTCTTACAATACGTGGTTATCGTCATGAATCAGCGTAAGTGGTTGAGCGCGAGTTTGGCATCCGGACTGGTGCTTATCATGGCCCTGGCGGGGTGCGTGGTCGTTCCCGATCAGCGTCACTATGCCGACGGGGTGGTGATGGTGGCGCCGCCGGCGCCGCGTGTGGAGGTCTTAGGCGTGGCCCCGTCGCCGGGCTACGTATGGTTGGGTGGATATTGGAATTGGGTCGGGGGTCGGCATGTATGGGTCGAGGGTCACTGGGCGGCGCCCAAACCCGGGCATCACTGGGTCGCCCATCAATGGGTGCGCCAGGGCGACGGCTGGCGCATGAAGCCTGGACACTGGGAACGCGGCTAGCGTTAGCGCACGGGGCGCCTACGGTTGAGCGCTAACGGTGCTTAAGTCCACGCGTCGGCGCCGGTCTTGGCGATCAAGATGATGACGATGGCGATGAAGACTACGCGGACGAACTTGCTGCCGTGCTTAACTGCCGTATGGGCCCCGAGCACGCTGCCCGTGGCGTTGCACGCTCCCAAAGCTACACCTAAGCCCCAGTGAATCTCGCCGTGAATGCCGAAAAACAATAGCGCACCCGCGTTGGTCGCCACATTGATGGTGCGGGCGCCGGCGGAGGCGTGCAAGAAATCGAATCCATACAGCCGGATAAACAGCAGCATCAAAAAACTGCCGGTGCCGGGCCCGAAGAACCCGTCATAAAGACCGATGCCGCTGATCGCCGCCAACGCGAGATAGCCGCGACGGCGTGAAAATACGATGGGCGCATGGCGTGCACCCAAATCCTTGTGCCAGAGCACGTATACCAGTACCACCGTCAGAATGATGGGTACTAAGGGGCGAAACAGCGCCGGAGACACCGAACTCACCAAGCTTGCGCCGGCGAGCGCCGCGAGAAACGCGACAGCGATGGCGGGCAGAAGAAGACGCCAGGGGATGCGCACCACGCGGATGTAACGCATGACCGCGCCGGTGGTGCCGCAGATGCTGCCGAGCTTATTCGTCCCGAGGAGCACCGCCGGCGAACCCAAGGGATAGCCGGCGAGCAGGGCCGGCAACTGAATCAAACCTCCGCCGCCGACGATGGCGTCGACGAATCCGGCGCAGAATGCGGCGCAAAGCACCAACCCAAGGGTAGCGAAGCTTCCGTCTAACGCGATTGCGGCCAGGGCGCGCTCCCCTGAATGTCGCGCAGATGCGCATCGGAGCCGGCATCGAACCAGT
>PMMB01000042.1 GCA_003165495.1 Gammaproteobacteria bacterium
GCCTATGGCCATGGTCTCATCGCCGTGGCACGCGCGCTCGAATCCACAGACGCCTTTGCGGTGGCGCGGGTCGATGAGGGACTGACCCTGCGCGAGGCCGGCATCAATACGCCCACGGTACTTCTCGAAGGCGTTTTCGATCGCGAGCAGCTCGATGCGGCCGCCGGCGCCGGTTTCGAACTCGTCGTGCACACCCCGGAGCAGATCGAGCTCTTGCGAACGGCCGCGGCGGGCGCGCGCTTCAAGGTGTGGCTCAAGCTCGACAGCGGCATGAATCGGCTGGGATTCAAAGGGGCGGCGTTCGGCGCTGCGCACGCGGCCTTGAGTGCCTTGGGGAGCGTGCAGTCTCCGGTAAACTTATTCACGCACCTGGCTTCCGCGGATACACCAGATCTGCCCACCACGCCCGAACAACTGGCGCTATTCGCCGCCGCGACGGGGTCCTTACCCGGTGAACGAAGCTTGGAGAACTCCGCCGCCATGTTGAGTTTTCCGGATGCGCAGGCCGATTGGGTGCGGCCGGGCCTCCTGCTCTACGGAGTTTCGCCGTTCGCCGGCTCCATCGGCGCGGACTATGGTTTGCGACCCGCCATGACCCTGCATTCGCACGTGATTGCGGTCAAGGACCTTTCGGTGGGAGAGCGCGTTGGTTACGGCGGCGACTGGACCGCAGAGCGGCCCACGCGACTGGCAGTGGCGGCAGTGGGATACGGCGACGGATATCCGCGGAATTTGGGCGCGAGCGCGCCGGTGCTGGTCAACGGCGAACGCGCGGGTCTGGCGGGCAGGGTGTCCATGGACATGATCGGAATCGATGTCACCGATCTTAAGCGCGAGCCTAAGTTGGGCGATCCGGTCGTCCTGTGGGGAGAGGGGCTGCCGGTAGAGGAAATCGCGGTATGGGCGGACACCATACCCTACGAACTCCTGTGTGGCATCAGCCAACGGGTCGCGGTGACTTTGCGCTGAGTTTTGACCAGCCGACTGCTGCAGTGCAAACTCAAGATATGGAACCGGCGACAAGGATGTTATTAGCGATGCGCTTCTGCATCATTTCGCTTGCCATAATGAGTGTATCTATGCTGCCGGCCAGGGGCTTGGCCGCGTGCAAGGTTGCGAAGTTAGTAGAACTGCCCGTCACCATGAACCTCTCGAAACCGCTGATCACGGCGAAATTCAATGACGCCGATGTGCAATTGGTTGTCGACAGCGGCGCGTTTTTCAGCATGATCAGCGCCGCGAGCGCGGCGGAGCTCAAACTCAAGCTATACCACGCTCCCTTCGGTTTTCGAATCACGGGGATCGGTGGAACTACCGGTGCGTCGGTCGCGACCGTCAAAGTCTTCTTGCTTCAAGGCGTCCCCATACGCGACATTGAATTCCTCGTCGGAGGCAGCGAGGTGGGAGCGGGCAGCGTCGGGGTATTGGGCCAAAACGTGTTGCGCGCCGGCGACGTTGAGTATGACTTGGCCAAGGGCGTCATTCGGCTGATGCATGTCGAGGATTGCAGGCATACGCGGCTGGCGTATTGGATCGAGGGGTCGCAACCCTATTCCGTTATGGGGATCGACTCGACGACACCGTTATTGCCGCATGCCATCGGCACAGCGTTCGTCAATGGCGCCAGAATCCGCGTAGCGTTTGACACGGGCGCCGGAGCCTCGCTACTTTCGATGAAAGCCGCCGAACGCGCCGGCATCAAGCCGGACTCGCCGGGTGTCGTCGACGCAGGCTTTACCCGAGGAATAGGCCGGGGCACCGTCAGGAGCTTTATCGGACGGTTTTCCAGTTTCAAGATCGGCGACGAGGAAATAAAAAATACTCGATTGCGTTTTGGAGACGTCGGTCTCGAAAATGCGGACATGCTGCTTGGAGTGGATTTTTTCCTGTCGCACCGAGTCTACGTTGCCAACAGTCAACACCTGGTGTACTTCACCTACAACGGCGGTCCGGTCTTCAACCTGTCATCTTCGGCGTACCCGGCGAAGTCGACCGAGCCGGCGTCAGAAACATCGCCGGAAGTCAAAAAGGAATCCGGCGAGCCCGCTGACGCGGCAGCGTACAGCCGTCGCGGCACCGCGTTCGCCGCCCGCCGCGACTTTGAGCGAGCGCTCGCCGATTTGACGCGCGCCAGCGAACTGGCCCCCAGTCAGCCGGAATATTTTTACCAGCGTGGCGTCGTCTATCAGGAGTCAGGGCACGCGGATCCGGCAATGGCTGATTTCAACCGCGCGCTGGAGCTCAAACCGGATGACGTGCCTGCATTGACGGCGCGGGCTGCGCTGCGGCTGGGTAGTCACGACACGGCCGGTGCTACCGCCGACCTCGACGCAGCGGCTCGAATTGCGCCCAACGAATCGGATCGGCGATTTTTCATTGCGCAAGCGTATGAACGTGCCGACCTCTTGGTCCAGTCGATTGCGCAATATGATCTATGGATAACGTCCCACCCCGACGACTCGAGGATGGATCAGGCACTGAACAGCCGCTGCTGGGAGCGGGCATTGCAGGGTGCAAATCTTGCCAAAGCGCTTGCCGACTGCAACGGCGCGCTCAAGCTGGCCGTCAGATCGAGTACATTCGCGGGGCACATTCTAGGTAGCCGCGGGCTCGTCCGCCTCCGGTTGGGCGACTACGACAAATCAATCGCTGACTACGACGACTCGCTGAAACTGGCGCCCAAGAACGCCTGGTCCTTGTATGGCCGCGGAGTCGCAAAATTGCGCAAGAAAAAGATCGCGGAGGGCGAGGTTGACATGGGCGCCGCAACAGCGCTTTGGGCCCCTATTGAGGACGAGTTCAAGCGCCGCGGAATTGCACCCTAGGCAAAAAGGCGGACGCGCCTGCGTCATCCGCCGCCCGCTAGCTTTCGAAGAACCCCATCTTCACGCCCGCGAGCTGCACCACATCGTTGTCGTTGAGCCGGCGAGCCTGCGGTCCGATCGGCACCCCGTTGACCTGCGGGTAATCGTTTTCCTTGCCGCTGTCCACGTGCACGATGAAATAGCCTTCGGCGCGGCGGGTGATGGCCGCCACTTGCACGCCCGGACGGCCGAGCGTGGT
>PMMB01000323.1 GCA_003165495.1 Gammaproteobacteria bacterium
CTCGGCGCCGGCCGCTATCTCGTGGCCGAGGCTGACGAGAGCGATGCCTCATTCATGCACTTGCAGCCGATGATTTCCATCGTCACGAATATCGACAACGATCATCTGGCGACCCATGACGGTGATTTCTCGCGGCTCAAACAGAGCTTCGTCGATTTCTTGCATAACCTGCCATTCTACGGACTCGCGGTGCTGTGCAGCGACGACGGGCAGGTGCAGAGCATTCTGGAGTCCGTCGCACGCCCCTTCGTTACCTACGGTTTCGCGCCGGAGGCGGATATTCGTGCCGTCAATGTGGTGCGCGATGGCCTGCAGTCGCGCTACGAGGCGTTGCGCGCAGGCCATGAGCCCTTGGGTATAACCATCAACTTGCCCGGTCGTCACAATGTCTTGAACTCGCTGGCGGCGGTTGCGGTGGCGACCGAGCTGGATATTCCCGATGCCGCGATTCAACGCGCCCTGGCGCATTTCCAGGGCATTGATCGGCGCCTGCAACAGTTGGGTGAAATCCAATGGCCGGGTGGCCGTGCCTTGATCGTCGATGACTACGGTCATCATCCGACGGAAGTCGCGGCGACTCTGGACGCGGTGCGCCAAGGCTGGCCGACGCGACGCCTGGTTCTGGCATTCCAACCGCATCGCTATACGCGCACCCGCGATTTGTTGGACGATTTCGGGCGGTCCTTAAGCGAATGCGACGTGCTGCTGATCACCGAGGTATATGGGGCCGGGGAAGCGCCGATCGCCGGTGCCGACGGCCGCGCCATTTGCCGCGCGGTGCGCACGCGCGGGTTGATGGAGCCGGTTTTCGTCGAGCGCGTCGACGATCTCGCCGATAGCTTGCGCGGGGTACTGCAGGACGGCGATGTGGTGCTGACCATGGGCGCGGGCAATATCGGCGCCGTCGCTCTGGATCTCAAGAGCCGCTTTGCGGCGGGAGCTACGGCATGAGCGCGCAGCGAATCGCCGATCTGTCGCCGGAATTCACCGCGCGAGTTTTGCGCGACGTGTCCATGGCGAAGCATACCTCGTGGCATGTCGGAGGTCCGGCCGATTTTTTCTTCGCGCCGCGCGACGCCATGGACCTAGCGGCCTTCATGCGTCAACTACCGCCGGATGTACCGCTGCTGTGGATCGGGCTCGGCAGCAATCTGTTGGTGCGCGACGGCGGAATCCGCGGCGCCGTCGTTTCCACGCACGGTGCGCTGGGCGCACTGGAACGCTTGAGCGCAACTCGCATCCAGGCCGAGGCCGGCGTGCCTTGCGCGCGAATCGCCCGACAATGCGTGAAATGGGGATTGGGGCCCGCGGAATTCTTGGCCGGCATTCCAGGCACCTTGGGCGGAGCGCTGGCGATGAATGCCGGCGCCTGGGGCGGGGAGACGTGGCGCCACGTGATCGAAGTCGACGTACTCGATCGTCGCGGCTATCGGCACACGCGCAAGGCCGCCGAATATGACATCGGTTATCGCAGGGTTGTGGGACCCGGCAACGAGTGGTTCATCGGCGCACGGCTCGAGTTCGAGCGCACGCCCGGCGTCAACACCGAAGCCATTCGCGAACTACTCGACAAACGCAAACAGACGCAGCCCATCGGCGAATGGAGTTGTGGATCGGTATTCACCAATCCGCCGGGCGATCATGCGGCGCGTCTGATTGAAAGCGCCGCCCTCAAGGGATTTCGCATCGGCGATGCCTCGGTGTCCGAAAAACACGCGAACTTCATTATTAACCATGCGCATGCGCGCGCCGCAGACATCGAAGCACTGATCCTGCATGTGCAACGCACCGTCGCGAAAGTTCATGGCATAGAACTGCACACTGAAGTGCGCATCGTCGGAGTGCCGGCATGAGCTTGCTCACCCTGAATTTAGGCGAGCGGCGCGCCCGCTCCGGATCGGATTTCGGCAAGGTGGCGGTGTTGCTCGGCGGTGATTCCACCGAGCGCGAAATTTCTCTGCTGAGCGGCAACGCGGTACTCGCGGCATTGACTCGCCGCGGCGTGAATGCGCACGCGTTCGATCCTAAAGGCAGCGCCGTCCAGAACCTGGTGAGCGAGGGATTCGACCGGGTGTGGATCGCTTTGCATGGACCGGGGGGCGAGGATGGCGCGATGCAGGGCGCGCTCGAGTGGTTGGGCGTTCCCTACACGGGCAGCGGTGTCCTCGCCTCGGCGTTGACCATGGACAAGCTCAAAACCAAACGCGTCGTGGTCGGCGCGGGCTACGCCGCACCCGAATATGCCGTGTTGTCGAGCGCGGCCGATTTGCAGAGCGCGCTCGAGCACGTCGGCTTGCCCTTGATGGTCAAACCCGCTTCGCAAGGCTCGAGCGTCGGGATCACCAAGGTCAAGACCGCCGCGGAATTGCCGCGTGCGTACGCCGAGGCGCGCGCCATCGATCCCATCGTATTCGCCGAACGCTTCATCACCGGCGACGAATACACGGTGGGCGTGCTGCATGATCGCGGCCTGCCGTCGATCCGCATCCAGCCGGCGACCGAGTTCTACGACTACCAGGCGAAATACTTTCGCAACGACACTCAGTATCACTGCCCGAGCGGTCTTGACGCGAAAGCCGAAGCCGAATTGCAGGCGGCGGCGCTCGCGGCCTTCCAAGTAACCGACTGTTTCGGTTGGGGCCGCGTCGACTACATGCGCGACCGCGCCACCGACAAATTCCATTTCATCGAAATCAACACGACTCCGGGCATGACAGATCACAGTTTGGTGCCCATGGCGGCGCGTCAATCCGGTATCGACTTCGAAGAGTTGGTGTGGCGCGTTCTTGAAACCAGTTTTCTGCGAGAACGCAAATGCACTTGAACGTAGCTCTGCGCCGCAATCGATTCAAGAACCGCCAGAAGGCGTGGAAACCTGAGTGGAAGCGGCCCACATTCGTGGTCGAGTGGCGCAGCTACGCGCGTCGCGGCGCGTTGCTGGTGCTCACTGCCGGCGGCCTGGCCGCGCTCATCTGGGCGCTCGATCGTCCGGTGCGCGTCATATCGATGGACGGCAGCTTTCAACGCGTCTCCCCCGGTCAAATCGAAAAAGCCGTCGCGCCGTTCAGCCAGGCGGGCTTCATGTCGGCGGACCTCGATGACATTCAACGCGCGGTCGAAGTGTTGCCCTGGGTGGAGCACGCCCGCATTCAGCGGCGCTGGCCCAATAGCTTGCACGTCACCGTGATCGAGCAAACCGCCGCCGCGCGCTGGGGCGAGTCGGGTCTCTTGAATACGCGCGGCGAACTCTTCGTGAGGTCAGCGACGCATGTGCCCGCGGAATTGCCTCACTTGAGCGGTCCCGATGGCACCGAATCGCAAGTCGCGCAGCGCTATTTATCGGTCCAGGGGCGGATGCTCGAAGCGGGAATGCGCATTGCCGCGCTGCGTCTCGACGAGCGCGGCGCCTGGGAGATGGACCTCGATAGCGGGGTGACCGTGCGTCTCGGGCGGCGCGAAGTCGATGAACGCATCGATCGCTTCATCCACACCGCATCGCAAGTCATTTCGCACCGTTTGAATGAAATTACCTACGTCGACATGCGCTACTCCAATGGCTTTGCCATCGGATGGCGCAACCCAGCGGTGCCGGCATCGGTACCGTCCAAGCGTACCGACGATAGCGACGTTTAGAGGCTGCAACGATACATGGCTAAGCGTTCTGATCGAAATCTATTGGTGGGCCTGGACATCGGCACCAGTAAAGTCGTCGCCATCGTCGGCGAAATCAAGACCGACGGCGCCTTGGAGATCATCGGCATCGGCAGTCATCCCTCGCGCGGCTTGAAAAAAGGCGTCGTGGTCAACATCGAATCCACCGTGCAATCCATCCAGCGCGCCGTGGAAGAAGCCGAATTGATGGCAGGCTGTGAAATTCACTCGGTGTACGCCGGCATCGCCGGCAGTCACGTGCGCAGCCTCAATTCACACGGCATCGTCGCCATCAAAGACAAAGAGGTGGTGCAGGGCGATGTCGAGCGCGTGATCGATGCGGCCAAGGCGGTCGCCATCCCCGCAGATCAAAAGATCCTGCACGTGCTGCCGCAGGAATACATCATCGACAGTC
This sequence comes from Gammaproteobacteria bacterium, assembly GCA_003165495.1. Taxonomy (GTDB): domain Bacteria; phylum Pseudomonadota; class Gammaproteobacteria; order Steroidobacterales; family Steroidobacteraceae; genus Bog-1198. Next base: position 4,067 of record PMMB01000323.1, read on the forward strand.
AGGAAGGCATCCGCGATCCGATCGGCATNNATCGTCACCGGCGCCGACAGTGCGGCGCAGAACATCGTCAAATGCGTGCAGCGCTGCGGCCTCGCAGTCGACGACATCGTCCTCGAACAGCTGGCCTCGAGCTACGCCGTGCTCACCGAGGATGAAAAGGATCTCGGCGTGTGCGTGGTGGACATCGGCGGCGGCACCACCGATATCGCGGTATTCGGCGGCGGCGCGATTCGTCACACCGCGGTGATTCCGATTGCCGGCGATCAGGTGACCAACGACATCGCTGTGTCCATGCGCACGCCCACGCAGTATGCCGAGGACATCAAGATCAAGTA
>PMMB01000286.1 GCA_003165495.1 Gammaproteobacteria bacterium
GTTGTTCGCCGACGCACGCGCAGCGCTTGCGCAAGAGGGCGCCGTGATCGTCGATCTTAAATCGCCGGCGGCTTTCGACGAGCTGGAGGAGCCAGAGTGCGAAGCCTTGCTTTACGAGTTCCGCGGGTAGGGTAAACACTGCCTCGGGGAGGGAGGTGCGTTGTGTTGCGCCCCAGACCTATAATTTCCTACCTTTCGTGAATGGGGGAAGTTTTGGGGGCAACTCAAATTTTCAAAAAAATAAAAACCGAATCGAAAGAAAATCGTAGTCGATTAGTCGCAGAGCCTCCCTGCCTGTTTACTGCGCATTGCGGTTCGCGGCGCTCGAAGATCGCTTCTTCGGCGTGTGCTTGTAATGAGAAGTCCTTGCGTGGCCCACGATAGCCGGCTGAATGGGTGCACCATAGACGTGGTGATTCGTATGAGGGTGCGGGACATAAGAATTCGGTTTATCGCCAGCAACTGACAGCGCCGGTTGCACGAGCGTGACGGCGGCGAGCACCGTAATTGCGAATTTCGTCATGTTGCTGATCCTCCTAGCCTAATGGTAGGTCAATATCGCGCTTCGGCGTTCTGCGCGTGCGCCGTAACGTGATGTGCGTCTCGAGATACGCACTCTGAAGGATTCCCTCCCTGGTTCAATACCCCGTGCGAAATCGAGTCCATTCTCGAGTAATTAAGCGTGAATACTCCAAGGGTACGGCCCTGGGGGTGAGCAATCTTGCGCGGGTTGCCTCGTCGGGGTAGATGGCTTCGTCGTTTCTTATGGAAGCCTGAACCAGCGGTAGCGATGCCGAATTTCCGTTCGGATACTTTATGTAATTGGTGATTCCGGCAGCCACGTCGGGCCGCATCAAATAGTTCATCCAGATCTGCGCATTGTGCGGATGCGGCGCATCCGCGGGAATGCCCATCATATCCACGGTGATGAGCGCTCCCTCGCGGGGCACAACATAGGCGAGAACAACTCCAGTCGTTGCCTCCTTCGCGCGGCTCCGGGCCTGCTCGATATCACCGGACCAACCTAGCGAGAGGCATACGCTGCCATTAGCTAGGTCGGTGATGTACTGCGCCGGATCAATATAGTGAATGTAGGGTCGTATTTTTCTCAATACTTCGGAAGCGGCGGCAACATCGAGGGGATCAAGCCGGTTTGGGTCGCGTCCCAGATAAATAATTACGGAGTCAAAAACGTCCATCGGCGAATCGATTATCGTAATTCCGCAGTCTTTGAGCTTCGCCGCATTGTTCGGGTCGAAGAGCAGCGCCCAGCTGTTGGATAGGTTCGCGCCGAGTCGAGCGCGTACCTGATCGACGTTATAGCCAATGCCGGTCGTCGTCCACATGTAAGGTACGGCGTACAGATTGCCCGGGTCATGTACTGCCAGCCGGCGCGTGATGTCCGGGTCTCCGTTAACTAGATTTGGCAGCGCAGATTTGTCGAGCTTGCGATAGACACCGGCTTTGAGTTGCCGCTCGAAGAAAGCCTCCGTCGGAATGACCACATCATATCCCGTATGACCTGTCAACAATTTGGTCTCGAGAACCTCGTTGTTATCGTAAGTGTCATAGCGAACTTTTATCCCCGTTTCTTTTTCGAAATTAGATACGGTGTCAAGTGCAATGTAGTCGATCCACGAGTAAACGTTGAGAATTTTCTCGCTGTCGTACGGAGTCGTCGCGTTGGAATTCCCGTCGATTGCGCGCGCCGTGGCTGATTGGCTCGAATGCCGGCTGCACCCGAGTATCATAAATAGCAATACAAGAGAAGTGGTCGTCCGAAAAATCCGCATGTTCAGGCCTCCGCGCGTGGCCGCAAATACTACGACGGATCGACGCGCTCTGCTTTACGATTGTCGGCGCGACTTTTCGGCGTACTTTACAGTTATGGAAGGCTCGCGCGTTTGCTTCGCTGCTCGGACATTGGAGCTACCGACAACCGAAAACCACGGCGGTCGTACAAGTTGGTTATAAGTTCAGGGGAGACGAAATGGATCGGGAATGCGCATTGGTCACGGGTGCAACTTCAGGAATCGGCTGGGCGACCGCCTGCGCGTTGGCTCAACGTGGCGCGGTAGTCGGTCTGCTCGGACGGCGGCGCGAAAAGGCAGAGGGGCTAGCGGCCATCCTTCGCGAGATCGGCGGAGAAGGGATTCCGCTGCCTGCCGACATTGGCGAGCCTCGGCAAGTCGAGGCTGCCGTGGCCAAACTCGTCGCAATTACAGGGCGGTTGGACACGGTTGTCGCGAGCGCTGGGATGGCCTTTGCCGGCAGCATTATGGACATCACCGAGGAGCAATGGTCGCGTTTGATGCGCGTTAACCTCGATGGTACTTTCTATACGGCACGATTCACGATGCCACATCTCTTGAAAAGCAAAGGCACGTTCACCGCGATTTCGTCGGACGCCGGCGTTCAAGGTGCCCCCGGATATGCGGCCTATTGCGCATCGAAGCACGGCGTCATTGGATTCGTGCGTACTTTGGCGCTCGATCACGGACCGCAAGGAGTGCGTTCAAACGTCATCTGTCCTGGAATGGTTGAAACACCGATGTCCGATGAAGCAATGGCGAGCTATTCGGAAGCGGAGCGCACCTTTTATCGAAGTAACGTACCTCTCGGCCGCTTTGGTAAGCCAAACGAGGTCGCGAAAGCCATTCTGCATCTGACTTCCGAGGATGCCAGTTATTCGAATGGTATGGTTTATTCAATAGATGGCGGCTCGACCGCTGGCTATTTCTTCGCAAGCTGATCGAAAAAAATGATGAAACCCGAACGACGGACGATCGCCCTTGTAACGGGAGCTGGCAGCCCAACCGGCATCGGGTTTGCCGTCGCCAAGGCGCTGGGCCACGCGGGCCACCGCATTGCCATCACGTCGATGACGGCGCGGATCGAGGATCGCGCTCGTGAACTCACAGCACAGGGGATCGATGCCGTCGGATTCGCGGCGGATCTTACCGATCCGGCACGCGTGTCTGATTTGATCGCTCAGGTCGGCGATGTCGAGGTGCTGGTCAACAACGCAGGCATGGCATCGCTCGGTGTCCTTGACCCGACCGGCCCGCTGGAAGACATGGCAACCGCGACTTGGGCCGGCACCATGGAGCGCAATCTCACCACGGCCTTTTACGTCACGCGTGCCTGCCTACGCGGTATGAAAACGCGCAGATCGGGCCGCATTGTCAATGTGGCGTCGACCACCGGACCCGTGACTGGCATTGCGTTCGATGCTGCCTACGGTGCGGCGAAGGCCGGGATGTTGGGCTTGACGCGAGCACTGTGCTTGGAAGTTGCTCGCCATGGAATTACCGTGAACGCCGTCGCGCCTGGGTGGATTGCGACCGGGTCCCAACCAGAAGCCGACGCGCGGGCGGGAATCGCGACGCCTATCGGTCGCTCCGGCACGCCTGACGAGGTCGCGAGCTGCGTCGCCTATCTGTGCTCCGCCGGAGCATCGTACTTGACAGGCCAACTCATCGTCATAGATGGCGGCAACAGTGTCGTAGAGGACAAGAGTCAGTGATGGGTGATGACACCTTGCGGCGCCCTGAATAAGACGGGCGGCCGGCGCGTGGGGGATCTCCGGTCCTATGCTGCAAAGCAGCCCGGCGGTTCCGGCTCGGAGTATTCACCAATCGGCCGTCTCGCATTCCCGATGAGTGCCACGGCAAAGGTTTTACCGCAGATGCTGAATCCCGCACAACGCAAGGAGAAGATACACGCCGTATTCCGCGTGGCGAGCGGCAATTTTCTGGAAATGTACGACTTCATGATCTTCGGCTATTTCAGCGCGGCGATCGGTCGGGCCTATTTTCCCGCCAACAGCGAATTCGCGTCATTGATGTTCTCGATGACCACTTTCGCTGTAGGTTTCATGGTACGTCCATTGGGAGCGATTTTTCTCGGCGCTTACATCGACCATATCGGCCGGCGCAAGGGGCTGCTCCTGACGCTGGCGCTGATGTCGGTGGGCACGCTGACGATTGCGCTGGTGCCCGGCTACGAGACAATCGGCCTCTTCGCGCCCATCGTGGTGGTGTTGGGTCGGTTATGCCAGGGTTTTTCGGCCGGCGTCGAGTTGGGCGGCGTCTCAGTGTATCTGTCCGAAATCGCAACACCAGGACATAAGGGTTTCTATGTGTCTTGGCAGTCGGGCAGCCAGCAGGTCGCGGTGGTCTTCGCGGGCGTGCTCGGCTACGCGCTATCGAACCTAATGCCGCCCGACGCGCTGCAGGCGTGGGGCTGGCGTATACCGTTGATCGTCGGCTGCATGATCATTCCGTTCATCTACATGATCCGTCGCACGCTTCAGGAAACCGAGGAATTCGCGGCGCGGAAACACCATCCGAGCCCCACCGAGATTTACGCGAGCATGCTAGCCCATTGGCAGATCGTGATCACCGGCGTCGCCATGGTCCTGATGACCACCGTGTCGTTCTATACCATCACGGCGTATACCCCGACATTCGGCATGAACGTACTCAAACTATCGCAGAGCGACGCGCTCCTCGTCACTCTGTGTGTCGGTCTGTCGAATCTACTCTGGCTGCCGCTCATGGGGTCCCTGTCCGATCGGATCGGCCGGCGACCGCTACTGTTGACCTTTGCGGGAATTGCAATCCTCACCGCGTATCCGGCGATGGCTTGGCTCGTTGATCAGCCCAGCTTCGTCAAATTGCTGATCGTCGAACTTTGGTTGTCCTTCATCTATGCCGGCTACAACGGCGCGATGGTCGTACACCTGACCGAAATCGTACCGGTCGCCGTCCGAACCGCCGGCTTCTCGCTGGCCTATAGTCTGGCGACGACGATTGGCGGCTCGACTCCGGCAGTCGTGACCTATCTGATTCACGAAACCGGCAATCGCGCGATGCCGGGTGCATGGTTATCGATGGCCGCGGCCATCGCTTTCATCACTGCGTGGATTACCCGCCCCAGGAACGCCGACGCCAAAGGTCTACGGGTACGCTAGCGTACAGACTGAATCAATCGCAGCATGCTCCAATGTGAATCGACAGAACTTCGTTACCGTTAGGAGAGGAACATGGATCTGCTGATTCTTCTGATAGTGCTGTTATTGCTGTTTGGTGGTGGAGGCGGTCTGTATTGGGGCATGGGCGCGGGCTGGGGGATTGGTCCGATCGGATTGATAATTGTCGCCCTTGTGGTTGCCTTCCTCGTTTATGGGTATCGCGGTAGAAGGGGTAGCGGCCTTTAGGAACAGGGCGGATCCACGGCGATCTGCTAGCTAGCAGCCTACTGAGATGGCCGGCTGACCCGTTCTGCTGGGTCAGCCATTATTGTGGGGAAGCCTCTTCCGGGGGGCCGCAAATAAGCTGGCGATAAATGCCCTCCCTGATAGTCGACTCAACCGACGCGCCGTGCTCTGCCTCCGCAATGCCCATCACCGATTCGAGCCGTACCTCATTTGAATGCATGAATCAAATCTGCTTGCACTCGCTCGAACACGCCGTTCCAGTCGCCGATGCTGTTCTGTCGATATAGTTTGATCGATGCATACCACGGACTATCGTCTCTATCTAATAGCCAGCGCCAGTCGGGACTAAAGGGCAGTACGACCCAGGTTCTCTTACCTAATGCTCCACTCAAATGCGCCACGCTTGTATCTACACTAATCACCAAATCCAGGCATTCACACAAAGCAGCCGTATCGCTGAAATCATTTCGCCTCACGCAAATCTTTTTGTAGGCTGACATATTGAAATTCGGCGGGCAGATATTGGATTAAATCCGCTAACAAAATGCTCCGGTTGCGGTCATTCGTGTGTAGCGTGCTTCCGCACCACACTAAACCGATCCGTGGCTTGGTGTTCTCTCCCAGTTTAGCGTGCCACTGCGCTGCCTTAGTGGCGTCGGCGCTGAGATATTTGATTGAAGACGGGATGGTATTGAGGTTGGTGTTAAACGCCAATGGCAAACTCAATAAAGGGCATTGATAACCAAAATCGGGCAAGTCGCCTCCTCTTGCAACCAGCTGCGACACACCCTCTAACTCGGCAAGCAAACTCACGAGTGGTGTTTGCACCTCTAGAATCACTTTTGCACCTAGATCCGCAACTAGCTTCACATAGCGGCAAAGTTGCAGCGTATCTCCCAATCCTTGCTCGCTGTGCAGCAGGATTGTTTCACGCGCAATGGATTCTTGGCCAAGCCAAAGCGGTTGTCGAAAGTCCCTTGTTTCTTTGATGACCGGGCCGCCTTTATTTTTCCAGCGCCACTCATAGGCAAGCCATCCATTTTCAAGATCACCCGCCAACAGCAATGCGATCGATTTGTTGTAGTACGCATCGGCATAGTTGGCCCTGATCTGAATTGCCCGGTTGTAATGGGACAGCGCCTCGTCCACTCGTTTTAAATCTATGAGCACAGCGCCACGGTTCAAATATGCCTCGGCATAGCCGGGATTGATCGCAATGGCCTCATCGTAACTCGCCAGCGCCGCTTCCCATTGTTTGAGTTCTCTGAGCACAAGTCCACGGTTGGAATACGCGTCGACAAAGCCGGCTTTAATCGCAATGGCTTGGTTGAAACTCGCCAGCGCCGCATCCCATTGTTTGAGCTCGTAGAGCGCGACGCCACGGTTGTAATGAGCCTCGGCATAGTCGGCGTCGATCTCAATGGCTCGAGTGCAGCTTGCAAGTGCCGCATCCAATTCTTTGAGGTCTATGAGCACGGCGCCACGGTTCAAATATGCCTCGACAAAGTCGACTTTTATCGCAATGGCTTGGTCGTAACTCGCCAGCGCCGCTTTCCATTGTTTGAGATCTCTGAGCACATTGCCACGATTGCAATGAGCCGCGGCATAGTCGGGTTTAATCGCAATGGCTTGATTGTAATTGGCCAGTGCCGCATCCCATTGTTTGAGATCGTAGAGCACGACGCCACGGTTGTAATAAGCCTCGGCAGAGTCGGCTTTGATTGCGATGGCTTGGTTGTAATCGGCTAGCGCCGCATCCCATTGTTTGAGTTCTCTGAGCACATGGCCACGATTGACGTGCGCCTCGACAAAGTCGGCTTTAATCTCAATGGCGTGGTTGAAACTCGCCAGCGCCGCTTCCCATTGTTGTTGGTCTCTGAGGACATTGCCGCGGTTGTAGTAAGCCTCGACAAAGTCGGCCTTTATTGCAATGGCTTGGTTGTAACAGGTCAGCGCCGCATCCCATTGCGTGAGACCTTCCAGAATTACGCCGCGGTTGCAGTAAGCCTCGGCGTAGCCGGCGTCTATCTCAATGGCTCGAGTGCAACTAGCAAGTGCCGCCTCCAATTGCTTGAGTCCTTTGAGCGCGACACCTCTATTGGAGTATGCGGCAGCGCTATTAGGATCAGTGTCGATGGCTTGACCAAACAACTCCACGGCTCGTTCAAAATTGTTTGTTTGATTGGCAATGATCCCCAATAAATATAGCGCGTCAAAATGCCTGGGTTGTATTTTGAGAATTTCCTCATAGATAGTCTGCGCCTCGGCTAATCGTCCTCCTTGCTGCAGTCCTATGGCTTGCTCTAACTTCGCAGGCATTTGCGCCAATGCTAGACTTATTGCCATCTTTATCAATTCGGAGCCGACATTTTTACGCGCATCCAGGAAGGCGTGGACGCGGATCGCAAAGTCTCCGCGCAATTCGGCCGGCAGCAGACGCTTATCCCGCAGCGGGGGATTACTGAGATGCAGTGCGATGCGACGCCACGGCTTTCCAATCGTCTCCGTGGCGAACGAACGTATCCGTGCATGCAATCAATAATTTCACCTGTTGAAGTTAAGCGCACGATACCATTCACGCGGGCGACGGGCGCATCGGATGCTTCGCCACGTTAACAGAGGGATTTCTATGGACTCGTTTACCGTGCGCGGAGCGACGGGGCTGATGGCGACGCTCGCGATGGCGGGTGTAATGACGGCGGCGGTACCCTGCACAGCCCTTGCGCAGCGCGCCCCCGCCGCGGTACCGGCGGAACCAGTCAAGGTCGTCGTCATTCGGGCGGCGCGCCTCATCGATGGTCGTGGGGGAGAGCAACTAGCGCCGGCCATGATGCGGATCGACGGCAATCGAATTACCGCCGTCGCGTCTTCGCTGCCGGTCCCCGCGGGTGCGCGCGAGATCGATCTGGGCGACGCCACCCTCCTACCCGGGTTCATCGATCTGCACACCCACCTCACCGGGCGCAGCGACGTGCACTGGGAGGACGCACTGGTCAAGACGACGCCGGCAGAAGAAGCGCTGTGGGGAGCGCACTGGGCGCTGGTCACGCTCATGGCCGGCTTCACGACCGTGCGAGACATGGGACCCAACTGGCCCTATACCGATGTTGCGTTGCGAAATGCGATCGAAGCGGGCGCCGTGCCGGGTCCCCGCATGCTGGTGGCGGGCGCATATGTGTCCTCGACCGGTGGAGCGGGAGACGCGAGTCAGTTCTCGCCTTACGTCCAGGTTCCGATCGTCCATAATCTTGCCGACGGTCCGGAGGAGATCACGAAGGCGGTCCGCACCAACTTCAAGAACGGCGCGGACTTCATCAAGATTCTCGCGACGGGCGCCGTGCTCTCGAAGGGTATCGTTCCGGGAGCACAGCAGTATTCGGAGGAAGAGATGCGCGCTGCCGTGGTGGAAGCACGACGGTGGGGGCGCGACGTGGCGGCCCATGCGCATGGCACCGAGGGGATCAAGGCTGCGATCCGCGCCGGCGTTCACACGATTGACCATGGTTCCGGGCTCGACGACGAAGCGGTGGCCATGCTCAAGGCGCGCCCTGGCACTTACTACGTTCCGACATTGGCACTGCTGTCGGCGAATCTCGACGAGGAAGGATCGACAACAATCCCGCCACCCGAGATGGAGCGGATGCGAAAAATCCGCGCAATGGCCGAGGCCGGATTCCGGCGGGCCCTGGCCGCGGGCCTGCCGATCGGATTCGGAACCGACGCTCCTGTCATTGCGCACGGGCAGAATGCGCGTGAGTTCCGCACGCGGGTCCGCTTGGGTGAGAAACCGATGGCCTCGCTCGTCTCGGCGACACGGATCAACGCCGAGATCATCCACCTGCAGGATAAGATCGGGACCGTGGAAGTCGGGAAGCTTGCCGATCTCGTTGCGGTCCCGGGCAATCCACTGGCCGACATTACGGCGACGGAGCGAGTCGGCTTCGTGATGAAGGGCGGATTTGTGTATCGAGACGACCTATCAGTCCGCAAGTGAGACTCAGACCCTGGCGGCGAGCACGATGCCGCCTTCGCGGACAGGCCGGTTCTGCGCAAACCGATCAAGCGCAAAGGGCACGATCCGGGGATCTAGCACCCCCTTGAGGATCGCCTTGGCCAGCAGTTCACCGGCCGCCGGCGCGCAGGCGAATCCATAGGACCAGCCTCCGGTGACCCAAAGATTGGCGAAGCTGGGATGGGCACCGATGAGCGGCCCAAAATCAGGCGTGGCGTGCAGCATTCCGGCCCAATGACGCAGTATTCGCAGTTTGGCGAGACAAGGCAGCATGTCGCGGTAGACGCGTGCGGTCGCGGTCATGACCGGCAGATCACAGGCGAGAGATTCGGTCGGTTGTTCCGGAACTTCCGCTCCACCCACGATCTCGCCGCGCGCTGTCTGGGCCATGTAGCACAAACTGTCAATGAAGGCGATCGCCGGGCGCACAACCGCACGTGTTGGCTCGAGAACCATGGCTTCAATTCGCATGGGAAATCCCGGCAGTTCGACACCTGCGAGCTTTGCCACCGCGTTTCCGTAGGCGCCCGCGGCGAGCACTACGGCATCTGCCTCAATCTCGAAGCCATCGCCATCGCCATCGCCATCGCCAACGACGCCGACTACACGGGCGCCGCGCGTCAAAATTTGTGTCACGGGTGACCCGTAGCGGATCCGCACACCTGCGGCCGTGCAGGCACGATGATAGGCATCCATTGCCGCATGATGCGGCGCTACGCCGCCGTCCCGAAAATAGATCGCATCTAAAACACGCGACCGATCGAGCGCCGGCGCCAACTTCGCAAGATCCGCTTGTGTCGCTCGGTGCGAGCGCACCGAGTGGGCGCGGTGGGTGGCGAGAGCCGCGTCGAAGTTTGCTGCAGTCGCTGGTTTCTCTGCGAGGAGCAAATAGCCTCGCGCGGAGAACATCACATTGCGACCAAGACGCCGGGAAAGCTCGATCCAGCGCTGATTGGCGAGCGCGAACAATCCCGTCCATTCGTTCGACATGAAGCCGCCACGAATCAGCGTTCCGTTCCTTCCGGATGCCCCTCCCTGGAAATATCCGGCATCGAGCACGATGACATCACGCTCGCCAAGAGCCGCAAGATTGTAGGCTACGGAGAGCCCCTGGATCCCACCGCCAATGACCACAATCGCAGCTCTCATGGGCAAAGCGCCGCTAGCAGTGCTCACTCGACTTCCAGAAAGCCGTCGAGGCCCGCTGCTTGCTCAACCGTGATGCCACGCCGCGGTGGCCGGTGCGAAGGTCTGTCGTAACCGGCCTTGCCGCCGCTTGCGCGCTGTACCACCGCACGCATCAACTCCCAGCACGGAAATCCTTGGCAAGGCCCCATGCCGCATGATGTCGCCCGTTTCAGGACTTCGATATGGGTTTCGCCCGCCTCGATGTGCGAGAGAAGCTCCCCGACCGTGACATCCATGCAGGGACAAACGGCGGTGCCGCGGAGCGCTTGAAGCTCGCCGACTTGTGGTGACTCGTCGCCTTCAGCGGCCGATCCGACCACATCCATGTGTGCCGGCGTCGCGGCGGCGCGCGCGAGTCGCAGGACGCCTGCCGCCGACGCTTGAAAGCCGAGGCTCGGATCCGTGATCCACGGCCCGACATGCACAAGGGTCCGGCAATCTACCCGCCGTCCATCGAACTCTACACTCTGTACGCGGTTGCGTCCGTTGACGCGGGTCAAGCTTGCGATCTGCCCGGTCGCTATCACTGTGGCGCCGGATTGCGCGAGAATTTGGGCGACCAGGGTCTGCCCGCCGGTGCCGAGGACCACCGTTGGGCCTAGTGAGGCCCCGATCTGGGCGGCGAGTTGCAATGCGGCGTGTGCATCGACAACACCTGGTAGGTCATGGCCCGGAACAAGCGGCGGGCAGGAGCGCCGTCCGGTAGCTAGGATGAGCCGGTTAGTAACAATGAGCGTTGCAGGCAACGTCGGTGCGATTGGCGCGGCGAGCACCACATGCCCCTCTCGGTAGACTCCGGCAGCGGCGTGTGATGGCAGCAGCGTAACGCGCGCATCGAGTGGCCGCAGCGGTACGCCGAATTGTGTCGCGAATGATCCGGGAACTGTGCTGCGAGAAATCAGAATCACGCGCAAACCCGCGGTTGCGGATTCGTTTGCCGCGCGCCGACCCGCAGGCCCTCCGCCCACGACGACGACATCGGCGTTGAGCCGGTTTCCGCCGAGCGGTTCCAGCGAGCGCTCGCAGTGCGGGTCCAAATCGACCTCGCCCGACAAATACATCAGCAGCCGCTCCCACACAGAGAAACGGCGCGTTCCACCAGGAAAAAGCCGGGCTTGCTCAAAGCCACCGCGCACCCAAGCGGAAGGAACGATCCGAAGCGCCTGCAACACGTCGAATTGCGCGCTCGGCCAAACGTTCTGGCGGCGAACATCAAGGCCCATCGTCACGGCCGTCTCGTCCGTCCTGACATGCGGGCAACCGTTCACGGTTACGAGCGTGCCCTGTAAAAAAGATCCTGAAACTCCCAAGGGCCGATGTCGCTTCCGCGAAACTCCCAGAGTCAGGACCCCGCGCCGCCAGAGCGCTGACGCGATGGTATCTCCGGCACGCGCTGGAATTTTGGCCCCGTTCCAAAAAAAACAAATCGAATCGCTGCCGCCGGCGGGCGCACGGTTTGAAGCGAAGATCATCCGGACACCGCAGTTCCTCTGTCCTCATCAATGATGAGCTTCAGGGACATCGATTTAGAGCGGCATTCAATTATCAACCCGAATCTCGCTAGCAGTACTTTCTGGCAGGTCAACGGCACAGCAGCGCCGCTTCGCTGAGGCGACCGCCTTTCCAAGCGTGCGCTGAGTGCACACTACGTCCTGCGAGGCGCCGAGAAACGGTCGGTCAAGTCACCGATCGCATCATCAAAGGATCTTGTAGCCGAAGGATACTCCGAGCACGCGCGGTCGAAGCGGCGTCTGTTCCACGATGAAATTGTCGGTGCTGGTGAAGGTGGATGCGTGCGAATTGGCCAGATTCTCACCGTACAGCACTATGTTCCAGGCATCCTTGGCGATTCCGACCGAAGCAGCAAAAGTCGAATACGCGGGATTTTCGAATCGCAGCCTTGAGGTGCCGATGCTGCTCGAGCCCGCGAAAGTTGGGTTGGAGCCCGCCTGCGTGAATGAATGCCCCGAGTGCGAGGCACCGAACTGTGCGAAGGAGTTGTAGTCCCCAATCGACCATTCGTAACGGGCCCGCAGGCTGAATTGCAGCGGCGGCGCATTCGCCGTGGGCGATCCGACCGGGCCGAAGGGATTCGTGATGGCGGTACAGCTGCCGCCGGTGGAATCGCATTGCTGCGTGATGGCATGACCGAAATTGGCACTCGCCGGGTTGTTGTCGATCAGCGCAGGCGAATTCGTCTGTCGAGTTTGATTCCAGGAGGCGGCCCCTTGAACGGTGAGTCCGCCGACCACGCGGGCGACCATCGAGGTTTCGAGGCCTTTGACTATAAAGTTCTGCCCGTTTGTATTGAAGAACAAGTTGCCCAACAAACCGGGATCGAAGAAGGAGATCTGAACATTGTCCCAGTTCTCACGGTAGATGGCGCCATTCCACTGAAAGCGATGGTCGAAGAGCTCCGTTTTCCAGCCGATCTCGTTGTTCGTGAGCTTGTCGGAATTCCATGAGCCCGGAAGCAGGTATTGAGGCTTGCTGTCCGTCCCGAAGATATGCGGTGTGCCCCCATTCTCGTCGAAACCACCGGGCCGGAATCCTTGGGACCAGGTGTAATACACCATGACGTCCGACATGATGTGCCATGTGAGATTGGCGCGGCTCTTGAACCCCGATTCCGAGCCCCGAAGATTTTGCGCATCGAGATTGTACGAGTAAGACGACGTGCAGCCGCCCGGCGGTGTGCCCACCTCGTAGCATCCGAAACTCGACATGACGCTCCCTTCGTACGAATTCTCGAACAGGAAATGGCGCGTGCCCGCGGTGAGTGTCAGCACCTTGGGTATCAAGTCGAAGTCGACCGAGCCGAAGAACGCGGTCTGCTTCGTTTCACGCGGGGTGTCTTGATAAAACGATTCAGTCGCTGGTCGTATCCCGGCAGGGTCGACCGAGCTCCCCGGAAACGTGCCTAAGTCGGTGAAGCAGCCCGTGGCGAGGGCGGCGGTACATTCCGGTATCCCCTTGTAGCTCCAAGCGGTCCGATCGGATAGCTTGTTATCCTCGTAGAACGCGCCCACGATGCCGCGCACGCGCCACTCATCGGGAGTGCTCAATCGAAACTCCTGCTGCATGTGCTTGTTCTGTTCGCTGGTATGCCAGTAAGCGCTCGGGGAGAAGCACCTCGGCGTCAAATCGTATTTGCCGTAACACTGATAGTATTCGGCGTAGATGGCGCGGGAATAGTTGGTGTAATCACCGGACTGTTCGACGTTCCGCACCAAGTAGCCGGCCGAGTAGACGCCCTTTAAGAAGCCTAACTTTCCGTCGATCGTCAAGGACGTCATCTCGAACTTATCATTGTCGTAGGCCGGGTTGAACAGTGTGACCTCGAGCGGCTGCAACGAGGCGCCATCCGAGGCGTTCGGCTGTTGGTAGAACACTCCCTGCGAATGCATGTCTTGGTAGCTCTGCGCCAGCAGGACGTCCCAATCGTCGTTGAACTTGTACAGCAACTGGGCCCGGATGCCTTGGTAGGTCACCGGATTGATGGCTCGTCCCACGAGATTCGCATTATTGAGCGTCGGACTGCCGGGCGGCACGCAAAAGCCATTGTTCGGCAGTCCGTCCGGACATACGCCGTTGACGGCCGGTAAGTTCGCATACTGAATGCCGAGATCGGTGTTTTTGCGCGTGAAAGTACCCGGTACGTTGTCGATGTAGCCGCCGCGCTGATCGTTGTAGATGACGGCGCGCACCGCCATGTGCTCGGCGATCACGGGCAGGTTCAGGACCGCAGTGACATCGGAATTATTATCCCCATGGGCGGTTGTGCCGTAGCCCCCCTTGATGTTGGCTTCGGTCACGTCGATCTTGGGCTCATTCGTGATGTAGCGAATCACGCCCGCTTCGGCGCCTGCGCCAAACAGGGTGCCCTGCGGGCCTTCAAGAACTTCAATACGGTTCAAATCGGCGGCATAGATGTCGAGATTGCGGTTCGGCAACTGGCCCGATTGATTGTCGAGATAGATTGCGACGTTGGGGAACAGCCCGGTCGAGGAACTGCCTTGGCTCGCCTGGGAACCCGCACTCAAGCCGCGCATGAAGACTTCGTTCTGCCCGGGCCCGTTGTTGGCGCTGGTGACATTCGGTAGATACTTGATGTAGTCGTCAAAGGTCTGGATGTTGAGCTGCTGCAGGGCTTGGCCCGTAAAGGCCTGCATCGAGATTGGCACGTCTTGCATGCTTTGCGAGCGCCGCTGTGCCGTCACGGTGATTTCCTCGAGGGCGTCGCTTCCCCCCTCCGCGGTTGCGGCCAGGGATCTCGCGCCCGACAGGGCGCCCAGGACAGCCGCGATCGATATAGACAGCTTGGAATTCATCAATCATCCCCTTGTTATGCGAATTTTCCTCACGCGGGCTCTTTGGCCCCTGTGCGGTTAGTTTCTAGCATCAAATAGATCGCGGAGCAATTAGGGGAACGATCGAAATCTCGTTGCAGTGATCAACAACCTTACGCGAGCGCTCGAGCCCAAAGCAGCTTTAACGACCGGTCGCCGCGCGGTCGGCCGACTCCAAAGGAGAATTGCCGTTTATGAATGCGGTGGGCGAGTGCGGCCATCGCTGCACAGCGCCGTTTGATTGCGCGATGATCTTGCTCGACCAAATTGTTGAGGTGCTTGGGGCTCCTTTTTTACGTTCAGCCATTTTGGAACTTCCCGTTCGAAGCAATCGTAGGGCTAGATGGCTCAGCACATTGCCGCTGGCATCCTCGTCGAGCCGCGGAACATGTCAATGAGGGTAGAATCCAAACGACCTGCCGGATTCTTTTGGATAGAAAGGGCTGTCAATGTACCTCGCCGCCATCGATCGCTATCAACGGATGTCCTATGCGCGCTGCGGACGCAGTGGTTTGCAATTGCCGCGCATCTCACTGGGGTTATGGCAGAACTTTGGTAAGGACGCCTCGTTCGAGAATGCACGTGAGATGGTCCTGAAGTCCTTCGACGCGGGCATCACTCATTTCGATCTCGCCAACAACTACGGACCGCCGCCGGGTTCGGCCGAGGAAAACTTCGGCCGCATTCTGGCCACCGATTTGGCCGCGCACCGCGATGAGCTCATCGTCTCAACCAAGGCCGGCTATCTTATGTGGCCGGGGCCGTACGGGGAGTGGGGTTCGCGCAAATACCTGCTTGCCAGCCTGGATCAAAGTCTCAAGCGCATGGGACTCGACTACGTCGACATTTTCTATTCCCACCGCCACGACCCGGAAACGCCGCCCGAGGAAACGATGATTGCACTCGATGCCGCCGTGCGCAGCGGCAGAGCGCTGTACGTCGGCATTTCGTCCTACGGTCCTGAACAGACGCGCGCCGCCGCCGCCATCCTACGCGAGCTCAAAACTCCGTTCGTGCTTCACCAGCCGTCGTATTCCATGCTCAACCGATGGGTGGAAAACGGCTTGCTCGACGTGCTCGAGCAAGAAGGGGTTGGTTGCATCGCTTTCTCGCCGCTGGCGCAAGGGCTACTGACGACGAAATACCTGCACGGCGTGCCTGCCGCTTCGCGCGCAAGCCAAGATGGCTCGTTCCAGAAGACCATGCTCAGCGAGCGCAATCTTCGCCACGTGAGTTCCCTCAACGAGATCGCGCAGCAGCGTGGACAGAGCCTCGCGCAAATGGCGCTGGCATGGGTCCTCAGAAAACCTGCGATTACCAGTGCACTCATCGGCGCAAGCCACTGGTCACAGATAGAACAGTGCCTGGCCGCGCTGAAAAACCTGAAGTTTACGCAGGACGAGCTGCGCAAGATCGATCAATACGCGGTTGATAGCGACCTCAACATCTGGGCACCGCGCGGCGTGGACGGACGGTGAGCCAGAGCGCAGGGGTGGACTGGGATCTGCCAGCGCCTTACCTCGCGTTGCTCGCCGTCGTTCCAGCGGACATAGACGCCTATGATCACGTCAACAACGCTGTCTATATGACTTGGTTCGACCGCGCCGCCTGGGAGCATTCCGCGGCGCTCGGTCTGCCGCTCGAGAAATGTCTCCAACTCGATCGAGGCATGGCAGTCTTGCGCAGTGTGATCGCATACCTGCGGCCCGCAGTGCTAGGCGACACGATTCATGTTGCGACCTGGCTCCTGCCAGCCGACGGAAAATTGCGCGTTCGGAGGCGCTTTCAGGCGCGGCGCGAAGCGGGTGGCGCGACGCTTGTTCGCGCCGAGATCGAATATGCATGCATCGAGTTGTCGAGCGGGCGCCCGACGCGGTGGCCGCCGGAGTTTCGTGAGCGCTATGTCGCGCTCGACGAGGTGGTGCGCGCGCGCGAGACGCTAGCGGCGCTCTGACGTCGGGGCGTCGCACCAGGCGACCAGGCACGCTTTCAGTCGGCGCGATTTTCCGCGAAGCTCAGCGTCTCGAAGCGACTTGCTTCGGCCTCGCCCAGCTTCTTCTGCGCGCGGATCTGGTTCACTAGCTCAAGAGCAGTCTTCGGAGACGGCGGCAGTTCCGCATCGCACGGCAGCAGCGGCGTCATGCGCTGACCCCAGCGAATCAAATGCGCGGACAGCGTCAGTCCGCCGCCAAACGCAGGCATCAGCACCAGGCCACCGGGCGGCACGCGGCCTTCCTCCACGGCCTCCACGAGTGCAACCGGCGCCGTGGCCGAACTCATGTTGCCGTACTTCTGCACCGTCAGATACAACTTGTCCGGGCCGGCGCCCGCGCGCTTCGCGACAGCGTCGATTATGCGCAGGTTTGCCTGATGCGGCACGACCAGCGCGATGTCATCCATCGTCACGCGGGCGCGGCGCATCACATCGAGGCTGGCCTCGCTCATGCCTTGCACTGCCTTGCGAAAGATTTCCTGACCGTCGAAGTCCCATCGGGTCTGTCCGAACTGCACGCCCAGATTGGCATACATGGTGCCCATGCCGCGCACACGCAGGATCTGCCGCGAGTCTGCGTAACACTGGAGCTTCTCGGCGATGACACCCGTCTCGTGTTCCGACGCCTGCAGCACCATGGCTGCCGCGCCGTCGCCGAACAGCACGGCCACATTGCGATTGTCCCAGTCCATGTACTGGGAGATCAGTTCGACACCTATCACGAGCGCGTTCTTGACGACGCCGCTCTTGATCATCGATGACCCGATTGACAGCCCGTACATGAAGCTGGTGCACGCGGTATTGACGTCGAATGCCGCCGCGTTAGTCGCGCGGATGCGCTGCTGCACGCCGGAGGCGCTGTTAGGCACCGTCTCGTCGTTGCTGCAGCTGCCATAGATTACGAGCTGGATGTCCTCGCCGCGCATGCCGGCGCAAGCGATGGCACGGCGTGCCGCGATGACGGCAAGCTCGATGCCAGGCACGTGAGAGATTCGCCTTTCCTTCATGCCGGTCCGCGTCGTGATCCACTCGTCGTCGGTGGGCAGGAATGTGGCCAGGTCGTGATTCGTCAGGACAGACGGTGGCAGGCACTTGCCCCAGCCGACGATTGCAGCGTGAGTCACTTAGAACTCCCAAGGGCTATATTGTTGTGTCGCCCATTGTCGCCGATATGGGCGCAGCTCGCACGTCTCGTGCCGTGTACTGCAGTGCAATGCCGCGGCCCATCGTACAGCGTTGTTCATTCTTCGCCGGCGCGGGCGGCGATCGATTCGGTCCACGTTGCGAGCGCATTGAGCATTTCATTCCTTATTTGCCTGTCGGTGCCACCGCTTCTAGCCGGCACATGGAACGAGTGATCTGCATTCGGCAGCAGCAACAAGGTCGTGCCCAGCCCAAGTCGTTTTATGAGCGGATTGAGTAGCGCCAATTCGGCGAACGCGTCGCGCGCGCCTTGAAGAAACAGCATCGGTATCTGCACCTGAAAAAGATGTTCACCCCGGGTATCCGACGGTTGATTGGGTGGATGCAGTGGAAATCCGAGAAAGACCAGGCCGCGGACCTTCGGGAGTGCGCTCGCTGCCTGCGCCTGGGAGGTCATGCGGCCGCCGAATGATTTGCCGCCGGCGATCAGAGGCAATGACGGTACCAGCTTATGGGCGGCGGCGACTGCAGCGCGAACCGTGGCGTGACAAAGCGCGGGCGAATCTGGTCTCTTGCCGTGTCTTTCCATGTACGGGAATTGGTAGCGCAGTGTGGCCATTCGAAGCTCAGCAAGATCATTCGCCACGCCGACCATGAACGGATGGAGCATCCCAGCTCCTGCTCCATGTGCAACTACGAAGCACGCCTTGGATTGTGGCGGGCGTAGCAGTATCCCGGAGACGCGGGTCGCGTCGTTGACGTAAATCTCCACCGGAGTGGAAACTGCGGCTGACACTTTGACAGTATGCTCCCGGAGCGCGGCAACGGTCCCGCCACCGCGCTCGATTTTTATCTATGCTCGAGTTATCCGCTTGATTGCATCGGCAAGAGAGCGCGCACCTGCGGCGTAATCCTTCCAGGCGTTACCCTTGGCGAGGAGCCGCGGCGCCGTTCTAACCGTAAACGATTGGCTGGCAAGACCCTTTTTCACATCCTTCCAGCTGATCGGCATCGACACCGTGGCCCCCTCTCGGGCTCGCGGCGATAGCACAGCCACTGCCGTGGATGTTCGGTCGTTTCGCAGATAGTCCAAAAAGATTCGCCCGGCACGCTGGCTCTTCGACATGTTGTCGAGATAACGGGTCGGACTGTCCTGCGCCATTTGCGCGCAAATGAGGTGGGCGAAAGTTTTTGCCGCTGGCCATTTCACGGCATCTTTTCCGATGGTCAGTGGTGCCACGACGTGAAGGCCTTTGCCGCCCGTCGTTTTGCAGAAAGAGACGAGGCCGACCGCCGTCAATCGCTCGCGTATCTCGTGTGCAGCCCCGATAACCGCCTCGAATTTCACGTCCGGCGCCGGATCCAGATCAAAGACCAAGCGGCCGGCGGCCTCCGGATTGTTCGGTGCGCAATTCCAAGGATGCAGTTCCAACGCTCCGATTTGGGCGACCGCGGCCAGCGCTTCGACTCGATCAATCTGTACGTAGGGCGCTCGATCACCCCGCACCTTGACGAAGTCGAACAGAGTGGACATGCCCGCCATGGCGTGACGTTGAAAAAATTGCTCGCCACCAAAGCCGTGAGGAACGCGCACCAGCGAGCAGGGACGGCCTGCCAAGTGCGGCAACATCCACTCGCCCACGTGTTCGTAGTAGCGCGCCAAGTCGAGTTTCGTGACCGGCCTGCCGTCGCCGGCGTCAGGCCACAGCGCCTTATCGGGCTTCGATATCGATACGCCCATGACGGTCGACGGACCTACAGGGGCCGCTGGCGGCCCCTTAGCTATGTTGCGTTTGGCGGTCGTCCGCACGATATTGGTTGGATCCTCAAAGCCTGGCATTTCCGCGACCACCTCGCTCGGGTCCTTGTCCTCGCGCAGGCCTTTGAAGGCGGCTTCTCGTATCATTCCCGATCGAGTCCAACCAGCGAATTCGATGTCGGCGACAAGCGTAGGCTTGAGCCACAGTACGTTGCGTTCCTTGGGCGGCGCATTGTCGCCGACAAACGGGCTCTTCTCACGCGTCAGCTTTTCGAGACGCGGCAATAGAGTATTCGCGACCGCGCGACCATACCCGGTGCCAATTCGGCCGACGTAAACCAAGCGGCCATCGCGATTGACGCCCGCGAGCAACGAGCGAACGGTGCCGCCGTCCGTGGTCCAGCCACCAACGACAACCTCCTGTCCCGCGCGGCATTTGGCTTTGGTCCAGCTCTCGGAGCGGCCCGAGCGGTAGGGTGCATCGAGTTTTTTCGAGACGATGCCCTCGAGTCCCATTTTGCGGGCAGAGGAAAGAACGGCGTCTGCGTTCGACACCAGATGTGCAACGTAGCGGATTCGGTTGCCCAAATCGCGGGCGCTCAGGAGTTTCTCGAGGCGAGACTTGCGTTCTGTCAATGGCAGCGTCCGCAAGTCCTCTCGTCCCTCAAACAGCAGATCAAAGGCGAAGAAAACGAGATCTTCGGATTTCTCTTCCGACAGCGCGGCCTGCAGCGCGGCGAAGCTTGGTAGGCGCCGTTGATCGAGCGCTACGACCTCACCGTCGATCAGGCAGTCGGGTAGCGCTGTCGCGTCTCGTGCAATGGCAGCGAAGCGGCCGGTCCAGTCAAGACCGGCGCGGGTGCGGATGACCGCTCGGCCGTTTTGCACGTTGATCTGTGCGCGATAGCCATCGAATTTGACCTCGTGCGCCCATCCGGGATGGTTGGAAGGCCGGTCAACCGGTTTGCAGAGCTGCGGAGCAACGAACTTCGGAATTTCCCGCACGATCAGCGGCGTGGAGCGCACGGTTTTGGCGGCGCCGGGCGTGCCGGTCCACACGGCATCCGCTCGCGCGAGCTTTGTGGTCGCGAGCATAAAGGGCTTGGGGCGTCTGCCGATGCCATCGGCTATCTGCTTGAGCGTTCGACCCGAGGCGACGGAGCGATCCTCGATGAGCATGGAGTCGTTGTCTCCTGGTTTTGCGCTCGCATCCCGGTGCTTGATCAGAAGCCAATTGGTTCTCTTGCCTCCATATCGGTCGCCGCGCATGCGCACCAGAACCCAACTTCCGTGCAGCCGGCTGCCGTCCAGCGTGAATTTGAGATCGCCACCCTTAAACGCATCCTCAGGTGATTTGCCGCCTTCCGGACTCCAGAAGCCGCGATCCCATAACTGCACCGTGCC
>PMMB01000059.1 GCA_003165495.1 Gammaproteobacteria bacterium
ATGGCGGTGGCTTACGACGGCTCTTCCCTGGCGCAAGAGCACGGCTTTCAAGCCCACGTGGGCCCGATGCGCTCGAAGAGCCGTGGCTGGGTGCGTCTGGCGTCGACCAGCCCTCTCGACAAGCCACGCATCCTGTTCAACTATTTGAGCGAACCGGACGACTGGACTGAAATGCGCGCCTGCGTGCGTTTGACACGCGAGATTTTTGCGCAAGCTTCTTTTGATCGATATCGCGGACGGGAGATTCAACCGGGCAACGAGGTGCGCTCCGACGCCGAGATCGATGCCTTCATCCGCGCCAAGGTCGAGAGCGCGTATCACCCGTCGTGTTCGTGCAAGATGGGCGGCCCGCAAGACCCCATGGCGGTGGTCGATCCGGACACCCGCGTCTATGGACTCGAAGGCTTGCGCGTGGTGGATTCGTCCATCATGCCGTCTATACCTACCGGCAATCTCAACGCGCCCACCATCATGCTGGCCGAGAAGGCCGCGGACCACATATTGGGCCGTGGCATGGCCGCGCCCGATAATGCCCCGTTTTACATGGCGCCGAATTGGCAAAGCGCGCAGCGCTAAGATTCTCCTCGGCCGGCTAGTGACGATGCATGCGGTAGGCGTGTAGCATGCGTGCTCCGGGCAAGGATGGGAATAAAAATGCATAAAGTCCCTGCGTTAACCGTGTTGCTCCTCTTGTGTATCTGCCCAGCCGTTTTCGGGCAGGACGCGATGCAATATGGCCTCAAGCATTTGACGGTCCTCGCCGAGGATCAGAAAGTGCGGGTGTTACGGTACTCGCCGAAAAAAGGGGACAAGACGCCCATCCATTCCCACCCTTCGACGGTCGTCTACGTGGTCAAAGGCGGACGGGTGAAATATACGATGCCCGACGGCAGCACCAAGGTTACCGAATTGAAGACCGGTGAGGTCTTATTGCGGCCACCGGTCACGCATACGGATGAAGCACTCGACGATGTCGAGGCAATTCTAGTAGAACTCAAGCAATAAACAGGATCGTGCAGCCACGCAACCTCCTCATCGATGGCTTCGAGCTATCGTTCACCCAGGCGATAAACAGAAAGGGTATTGGTCACGTCATCGATGACGGCATAGTTGAACGGACCTTCATGTACCGTGTCGATACCGAACGCGCCCCCCTGGCTCGAATCGACGTTGTACTCGCGAACGAACTGTCCCCAGGTCGTGAATTCGACAATCTCGCTGGGATGCAGTGGGTCTGAATTAACGGCATCGCCGTTCGCGGTCAGTAGATCCCCGTTTGGCGCAAATCGCAGCGCCAGTGGGCCGCGCAGGTGCGAGTCATCGAATACAACCCCACCCCGCGTGACGGGGCTCGTCCGGCTGGTTGCATGGGGGACTGCATAGATCGTGTTGTCTGCGGTTGAAGCGACGTAGAGCATATCCGTGCCGCGATCGAATGCGAGGCCGGTCGGACCGAGGATAACCGCCGCCGCATTCGGTACATGCGGGTAGCCCGCGGCGATCGTGGTCTTTTTCAACAGTGTCAGCTCTTTGGTCCCGACCGCAACATCGAGCCGCGAGACGGTTCCATTCAGCACATTCGACACGAAGATATGTGCGTGATCACCATGATCGTCCACGGCGAGATCCCAGGGGCCATCCAGAAACTGCGAATTGGTCCAGGTCTGCACGAGTCCGCCGTGCCGATCGATCACCTGTAAGGCCCCCTGGCCAATCGTGGCGAAGGTGCCGTCGGTCGTCGGCACGTTACCGACGATGACGAACCCGCCGCTCAGCACGCCGAGGGCCGTGCTGAGCCCCGGCAGGCTGCTGGTAAAGAAAGTAACCGCCATTCCGAGAGGGGCGAGAGGCCCTCGCGGCGTCAGCTGCACGATGGTCGTGCCGGTGCCCTGCACGTTGGCGCTGCCGTTGAAATTGCCGACAAGCACATCACCGGCAGCGATGGTTCCCCCACCGGGGAAGTGCGCGGGAACGAAGGCGACACCGTATGGATTGACATCGCCATTCGCCGGGACGGTCGAGGAGTTGATGACCTGAGGGATAAACGCGTCGTCGGGGTCCGCGGCCGAGGCGAGCGCAGCCCAGAGCCCCAATCCTGCCGCGATAATGATCCGGCTCAACGTGTATCCAGATTGTGCTTGTTGCATGGGGCTGCTCCTTCGTTGGAATTGGACGATCAACGGTAGGTGCCTACGCCGGCGCGATTGGTTTAATTCCACTGAGAAAATCGTTCATGAAGGTGCGCCGCTCGCGCAGCGTCAAGCCGCGGTCCCGGGCGATAAGAAGTAGGTAGTATTTAATGTGTGAGTTATCCATAGGTTACAATGTTTATATCGATCGTTTATAGCCTGCACGCGCGGGCCAAGACCTGCCAAGGACTGCTGCGGGCGCGGGTGGCACCGGCCCGCGACCACTTTCCTGCCGTGCTAGAGTTTCAACGTCGTATAAATGAGAAGGCACGCAATGACTGATCGACTGACGTCCTTATTGGCGGAACGGCCTTGGCTACTCGCCGACGGCGCGACCGGCAGCAACCTGTTCGATCGCGGCTTGCAATCGGGCGACGCACCCGAACTTTGGAATTCCGAGTATCCCGAGCGCGTTGCCCAATTGCAGCGCGCCTTCGTGGAGGCCGGAGCGGACATCATATTGACGAACAGTTTCGGCGGCACGCGACACCGGTTGAAGCTCCACAAGGCGGAAGATCGCGTCGCTGAGCTGAACGAAAAGGCGGCCCGCATCGCCCGTACCGAAGCCGACCGCGCCGGACGCGTGGTGCTCGTCGGCGGAAGTATGGGGCCGACCGGGGAGATTCTAGAGCCGCTGGGACCCTTAACCCTGGACGCAGCGCGCGAGGCTTTCGCCGAGCAGGCAATTGCTCTCGCGCGAGGAGGCGCGGACCTTCTTTGGATCGAAACAATGTCCTCCGTCGAGGAAACCGAGGCGGCTGTCGCCGGCGCGCGCACCACCGGTTTGCCGGTCGTGGCCACCTTGAGCTTTGACACCAACGGCCGGACGATGATGGGCATCACCCCGTCCGAACTCGCCGGATTGCACCGCAAGCACCAACTCGCGGCATGCGGCAGCAATTGCGGCACGGGACCCTCCGAACTCGTCGCTTGCATCGTCAATCTCGCCACGGCCTCGGACCCCACGGCCATTCTCGTGGCCAAAGCGAACTGCGGCATTCCGCAATACATAGACGGCGAGATTCGCTTCAACGGTACTCCGGAGTTGATGGCGCAATACGCCTGCCTATCGTTGGATTCGGGGGCGCGGATCATCGGCGGATGCTGCGGCACAACGCCCGAGCACTTGCGCGTCATGCGCCAGGCGCTCGAAGCTCATGTGCGTGGGCCGAAACCGGATCTGGCGGCCATTGAATCCAAGCTCGGCGCCATTTCGAACGGTGCGACTGCGCAACTGCGTGGAGAGCTGAGTCGCCAAGCCGGCGCCGCCGTCGGCGCTGCCGGCAGACGCACGACGAACCGCCGGAGCGCGCGAGCGGAAAATACCTGACGCCCCCGCCGCTGGGCCGGACGTCAGGGGTACTTGTTTTCTACCGCGTCTCGGACGAGATGCGTGTCATAAACCAGCACGACAGATGCGATTCGGCCGGTATCAGGGTCGAAATTGAATACGTCGGCGCATTCGAACGCGACCATCGAACCGTCTTTCAGCCGCCAATCGTAGAGATAGTAGGCGACCGCGCGCATGTGCCCTTCGGCGCTTACCAGAACATCATGCACGGTCAGCTCGGAGGCGCTCGATGCGCTGGCGACTTTCGTCATGTAGGCACGCACCGGAAGGCGGCCCAGGAACGGCGACTGGACCCAGCCATCGGCGGTGAACAGCGCGGCCGCCTTATCAACGTCGCTCGCCTCAAGGGCCTTGAGATACTTGCGCACAGCTCGCTGCATATGCCTCTCCTATCCTGTAATGCCCGAGACACGAGCTTAACCACCCATGCTCAACAAGGAAAGGGGCGCGGCGAGCGGCGCGGGAATCCGGTATGTTACGCGGCGCAGCGGCGACGCGGTGCGACCGGAATTTAAGGACCATCGATGAGTGCGATGAATTCGACACAGGGTCTCTGGCTCGGCCTCGACACCGGCGGAACGTTTACCGATGCGGTACTGCTCGCTGACGGCCGCCGGGTCATCGCGAGCGCCAAGGCGCTGACGACTCCCTGGAATCTTGCGATCGGCATCAGCAAGGCGATACGCGCGGTGCTGGACGTGCTTCCCGCCGGCGCGAGCCGCGAAGACGTCAGTCTCGTGTCCGTGTCGACGACGCTCGCCACGAATGCCGTCATCGAAAATCGCTTCAGCCCGGTCTGCACGTTGCTGATCGGCTTCGATGACGCGATGGTCGAGCGTTCGGGTCTGCAGCGTCCCGGCAGTGGCGGCTTGGTGGTCCGCATCCAGGGCGGCCACATCGCGACCGGCGAAGAGTCCTCGGCACTCGACGAGGCCGCCGTGACGCGCGCTGTCACCGATCACGAGGCACGCGTCGAGGCGTTCGCAGTCGCGGCCAATTTTTCCGTGCGCAATCCTGCTCATGAATTGCGCGCGCGTAGGTTGATTCGTGCGTTGACGCCTAAGCCCGTGACCTGCGCGCACGAATTGAGTTCAAAGCTCGACGCTCCGCGGCGCGCACTCACGGCGGCACTGAACGCGCGCCTCACGCCCCAGATCCGACATCTGATCGACGCTTTGTCGCACGTGCTCACGGAGGAGTCGATAGACGCACCGCTGATGATCGTCAAAGGCGACGGCTCGTTGATGAAGGCGGAAATTGCCCTCGAGTATCCGGTCGAGACCATTCTGTCGGGCCCTGCGGCGAGCGTTGTCGGAGCGGGTTTCCTGACCGGCCTTACGGACTTCGTCGTCGCGGACATGGGCGGTACCACCACCGACATCGCGGTCGTCTCCGGCGGCCGGCCGGTCATCAGCGGCGAGGGTGCTCTGGTCGGCGCTTGGCGCACAATGGTCGAGGCCGTCGATGTGCGCACCAGCGGCCTCGGCGGCGATAGCGAAGTTCATTTCGACAGGCAACATCGGCTGTGCGTCGGTCCGCGCAAGGCCATGCCGCTCAGTTTGTTGGCGCATAGCTTCCCGGCAGCACTCGCTCGCTTAAGATCGATTTCAGAACTCGAGCGCCTTCCCGCGCACCCGACACATTTCGCATTTCGTAATCCCGATCGGGCGCCGCCGGCGCATCTGTCGGCGCTCGAGCGGCGAGTGTGGGAAGCGCTTGACCTGGAGCCGCGTCCAGTGTCCGAGGTCGTGCGCAGCGGCTCGGGGTTGGAGGCGCTGCGCCGTCTCGCCGATGCCGGGCTTACGACCCTTGCAGCCTTCACGCCGAGCGACGCCATGCACGTGCTCGATCGGCAGCATGGATGGTGCCTGCAGGCCGCCGAGTATGGCGCACGCATACTAGCCACCGAGGAACGCAATGCGCGCGCGGCGCGCGCGGCCGTTTCGGCGCAGGCGATCTGCGAGCGAACTTACGAACATGTCGTGTGCGAAACCGGCCGCGTCCTGCTCGCCGCGGCATTGGCTCAGGATCCCGGTCTTGAGAAGCGAGGGCGCGGCTGGGGCGAACTTGGGTGTAGACTCATCGAAGATACCGTTGCCGGGCGGCGGTTTTCGAAACTCCTGCAGACGACGCTCGGACTTGCACGCCCATTGATCGCAATCGGCGCGCCGGTCGGCGCTTATTACCCGGAGGTGGCGCGCCGGCTCGGCGCGCCGCTGTCCATCCCCACGCATGCCGCGGTCTGCAATGCGGTGGGCGCCGTCGCCGGGGTTGTCTCCCAGACTGTCGAGATCTTGGTGAATCAGCCGACCTTCAAAGTGTTTCGGGTTCATGATCCGGCGGGAAATCAAGACTATCCCGATCCGGAGCCTGCACTCGAGCACGCACAGCGCATATCGCGCGAGCTCGCGCTGGCGGCGGCNNCAGGTGGGCCCGGGAGCCGACTATCTCGCGGAAGCGGTGGCTCGTTCAACGGCGACGGGCCGTCCGCTCGCGGGCCACGGCCCCGCCGCGCATATCGGATAAAGGCATATGGCCCTACCGACATATCGGATAAAAGCATGCCATCGAAAACAATTTACGTCAGGATGTGGAAACTGCGCAGATCAGCACGGGTGCACGGGCATTATTCTCTATAATAATTTTCTGCCCACAAACTCCCGAGCAGGACTTGCATGAAACAGCCTGAAGAAACGGTTGGCCGGCGCAGCCGGCGACGGCCCGGAAGCGCCGACGTCAGCCATGCAGTCTTCGATCGCACGCGGCCCTACCGGCATTTGCGCAATCCGTTCGTGCCGATGAAAGTGTTCACCGATGATCAAGTCGCCGCCATTCACGAGGCCGCTCTCGCCATGCTCGAAACGCAGGGCATGAAAGTACTGTCGGCCGATGCGCGGGTTCTGTATCGAAATGCCGGCGCCGAAGTCGACGAGGCGACGCTGATGGTGCGGCTCGACCGCGAACTGGTCGGCGCCTCGCTCGCCACCGCGCCGCGCGATATTACGCTGCACGCCTTGGATCCGGAACGCCATGTTCCACTGTCGAACCAATGCGTCGCATTCGCGCCCACCTCGGGGCCTCCGAACATCATGGACACGGCGGGCGGCAGGCGCGCCGGAACGCTCGAGGATTTCTGCAATCTGATCAAGTTGTGTCAAAACTTCGAGGTGATCCACGTGCTCGGCGGCGCCACCGAGCCACAGGACATTCCCGTCCACATCCGTCACCTTGAAGTCACCCGCGCGCAGCTGATGCTCTGCGACAAGATTCCTTTCATATTTTCGCGCGGCCACAAACAAGTCGCCGACAATTTCGAACTCATACGGCTCGCGCACGGCATCTCGCCCGAAGAGTTCCGCTCACGTCCTTACACCTACACCATCATCAATACGAATTCGCCCCTGCAGCTCGACATACCAATGGCCGACGGCATCATTGATTTCGCGACGGCAGGCCAAGTGCTCATCATCACACCGTTCACGCTGGCGGGAGCGATGGCGCCGGTGACGATCGCGGGCGCGCTNNCGACCCGGCGCGCCCGTCGTTTATGGGAGCTTCACGTCGAACGTCGACATGAAATCCGGATCGCCGGCATTCGGCACGCCCGAGTACGTCAAAGCGGCCTTCGGCGCGGGCCAGCTGGCGCGCTTTCTCGGGCTTCCGTGGCGTTCCTCGAACGCCACGGCCTCGAACATTCCCGATGCGCAGTCCGCCTACGAGTCGCAGATGAGCCTGTGGGGTGCGTTGTTCGGCGGCTGCAACTTCGTTCTGCACGCGGCCGGTTGGCTGGAGAGTGGGCTGACGACGTCGTACGAAAAATTCATACTCGATATCGAGATGCTGCAGAT
>PMMB01000033.1 GCA_003165495.1 Gammaproteobacteria bacterium
CGCCGCGTCCGAACAACGCCGACAGGCGGCGCTGGAAATTGCGCAGCACATCGTCCAAATCGTTCTGCGATTGTTGCGGACGGTTCCAAGGATTGCGTTTCTCGCCGCCAGGTTCGTTCCAAGCCATGCGTACTGCCTATGTGTGAAGAGCGGCGCATTCTAACAGCCGACTTGGCCGCCACAAGAGAGCTTATGCCACGCGCTGTTCGCGGGTTCTTTCGTGAGTCTCCACCAGATTGACACCCTTGCTGCCCAATAATTTGGCAACCTCGGTTAAATCGAGTTCGACCTCCAGATCCCAGCTGCCATCCTCGCATTGCCGCTCGATGCGCACGGCGTTGCGCCGATACAGATCCGATCGGACGGCGGCAGCCAGCAACTCGAGGTGCAGGGTACGGCGTACCTGATTGGGGCGCACGGCGTGCGCCAAAGCCTCGCGCAACCCTGGCAGGCCGTCACCGGTGACCGCAGATACCGAAACGAGTGCCGCTATTCCATCCGCGCCCTGGACGATTCGGGGTTTTTCCAGACTTAAGTCGATTTTATTGAGCACCACCAGTTCGCGGATCTCGCCCGCGCCGATACTGCGCAATACCTCTCGGACCTGTCCGATGCGTTCATCGCGCAGCGGATCGCTGGCATCCACCACGTGGAGCAAGAGATCGGCTTCCCGCGCCTCCTGCAGCGTCGAGCGGAACGCCGCTACGAGTTCGTGGGGCAAGGCACGCACGAAGCCTACGGTATCAGCCAGGACCACCTCGCCGACGCCCGCCAATTTGACCTGCCGCACCGTCGGATCGAGAGTCGCAAACAGTTTATCTGCGACATAGGTCGCTGAGCCCGTCAAGGCGTTGAACAGGGTTGACTTGCCGGCGTTGGTATAGCCCACGAGTGCCACCGTGGGCACCGGGACCTCGCGCCGCACGTGCCGGCTGGTGTCACGTTGCCGGGCCAGTTTCTCCAGGCGTGCCTTCAAGGTGCGGATGCGCTTGGCAATCAGGCGCCGGTCGGTTTCCAACTGGGTTTCGCCCGGGCCTCGCAAACCGATGCCGCCCTTCTGCCGCTCGAGGTGGGTCCATCCCCTGACCAGGCGGGTTGCCAAGTGCGAGAGCTGTGCAAGTTCGACCTGCAGCTTGCCCTCGAAGCTGCGCGCACGCTGTGCAAAGATATCTAAAATCAAGCCGTTACGATCCAATACTCGACGGCCGGTGAGTTTCTCCAGGTTGCGTTCCTGGCTCGGTGTCAGGGTCTGGTCTACCAGCACCACGTCCGCATCGTGCTGCTCCGCGCAGGCGCGTATCTCCTCGGCCTTGCCGGATCCAACAAAGTACTTCGGATCCGGCCGCGCACGACTTGCGAGCACCAGGCCGACTCCCAGCGTCCCCGCTGATGCGGCCAGCGCCGAGAATTCAGCCGTGTCATTGGGATCCACAGCGCGTCCGATACCGACGCCTACCAGAATAGCGCGCTCGCCACCTCGGGGGCGTTCAAACAATTGCAGAGAGCCGCCCAGTCACTTGTATTCGTGACAAAGTCGCATCGACCTGCGCGCCTCGCTTGAAGTCACTCGACGATCGCCGGTTCCGTCACTTCGCCATCCTCGCCGGTCGGCAATCGCACATTGCGCGCGGGCACGACGGTGGAAATGGCATGTTTGTAGACCATCTGACTCACACTATTTCTGAGTAAGACGACGAACTGGTCGAATGAATCAATCTGCCCCTGTAATTTGATGCCGTTCACAAGATAAATTGAGACGGGCACTCTTTCTTTGCGCAGGGCATTTAGAAATGGATCCTGCAGTGACTGGCCACGGGCCATGGGTGAAGCTCCTTGTTTTTTAGTGTCATTTGTACTGCCGAACCACTTCCCTGCGGCACCAGGCACATACCTAATCATGCTAGCACAGCGCACCTTGCGGCGTTACATCGGACGAGGCTGCGAATCCGCCCTCAGACAGTGCATCGATCATCATCCGTGCAACGTCAGGATGCATGGAATCGAACCACTGCGCGCGCGCGCGCCGACGCAGCCAGGTCAACTGCCGTTTGGCTAGTTGCCGCGTTGCCGCAATCGCTTGTGTCGTCGCCTCGTCCAACGAACATTGTCCCGCTAAATGTCGCCATAGCTGTCGATATCCGACCGCACGCATCGATGGATGTTCCGCGCTGAGATCGCTTCTTTCAAAAAGCGCCCGCACTTCCGCCAGCAAGCCGGCCTCGAGCATCGCGCCGAAGCGCAACTCGATTCTGGTGTGTAATTCTCGGCGTTCAAGGGGTGCGACCGCAAATTCTGTAACGTCCACGTCGGCAAACACCGACGCACGCTTTTGTTGCAATCTTGTAATGGTCTCGCCCGTCAGCCGATACACCTCGAGCGCGCGCTGGATACGCTGCGGATCGTTGACATGAATGCGCGCCGCAGCCGCCGGATCCACCCGCTCGAGTTCGTGGTGCACAGCCGCCCATCCCGAACTCGCCGCCTGACGCTCGATGCCTGCCCGCACGTCGAGGTCCGCCTCCGGCAATTCCGCTAACCCAAAGCTCAAGGCGTGGAAGTACAAATTCGTGCCACCCACCAGCAGCGGTTGCCGCCCGCGCCGCCAAATGTCCTGCATCGCCCGAAACGCGTCGCGAGTGAACTCGCCGGCGGAGTAACTTTCGGCGGGATCGCGAATGTCGATCAGGTGGTGCGCAATTCGGGCGCGCGCTGCGGCGTCAGGCTTAGCGGTGCCGATGTCCATGCCGCGATACACCAGCGCCGAATCCACGCTGATGATGTCGAGCGACAACTGCCCAGCCAGGCGCATCGCGATCTCGGATTTTCCCGACCCGGTCGGACCCATCAACAATATTGCTCGACGGCGCATCAACGCCCGCGCAAAAAAAGCCGATCAAGATCGGTGACCGACAAACGCACCCACGTCGGGCGGCCATGGTTGCATTGGTCGGCACGCTCCGTGACTTCCATTTCACGCAGCAGGGCGTTCATTTCCGGCAGGCTCAAATTGCGCTGCGCACGGACCGCCGCGTGGCAAGCCATGGTAGCGAGCAAGTGATTGATCGACTCCTCGACTCGCCGCGAGTGACCTTGCTCCAGCAAATCCGAGAGAACATCGCGCACGAGACCTGCGGGATCACGGCCCGCCAAGAGACTGGGAATCGCCCGCAATGCCAACTGATCGGGCGCGAGACGCGACACGCCGAAACCTAACGCCGCAAATTCCTGGGCGTGCGTCTCGGCCGCTTCGGCCTGTGCCGGCGTCACGTGCAAAATCTCAGGGATCAGGAGTTGCTGCTGCGCCGTCTGCCCCGCCAGCAATTTCTTCATGCGCTCGTACATCACCCGCTCGTGCGCGGCGTGCATATCCACCAACACGATGCCGTCGGCTGTTTGCGCCAAGATATAGACCCCGTGCAGCTGCGCGATCGCATACCCCAACGGCGCGGCGCCGCCGGCCGATTGACCGCCGCCGGCCGATTGACCGTCGCCGTCCGGCTGCCCTTCGCCCACGCCAAATTCCGCGCGTGCGACAAGGCCGCGATAGGCATCCTCGCCCGGCCGCAGCGCCCGCCCCTCCGGCAGCACAAAGCGCGCCTGGTTCGGCTGGGCGGCTCGATCGAAGCTTGCACTGCCCGTGAGCCAATCCAGCGGCGCGCTGCCGGCGGATTCGGCGCTGGGACGCGTGTCGGCCAACACCCGCTCCAGCGTGCGGAACACGAAATCATGAATGCGCCGCGAATCGCGAAATCGTACTTCCAACTTTTGCGGGTGGGCGTTGACGTCGACCGCGGTCGGATCCAATTCCAAATACAGCAGGTACGCGGAAAACCTGCCGTGGAACAGCACGTCCTGATAGGCGAGCCGCACCGCGCCCGCCAACAGCTTATCGCGCACGAAGCGGCCATTGAGAAAGGCGAATTGCAGATCCGACTGACTGCGCGAAAATGTCGGCAGCGCCAACCATCCCGACAGTCGCAGACTCTCGGTGTCGTGCTTCAGTTCGATGACGTGGCCGGCGAAGTCCTCACCGCATATTTTCGCCACGCGCGCCAAGCGTTCCGGCGCGGTGTGAGCCGCCGGTAACGACCACACCGACTTGCCGTTGTGTACCAGCGTAAAGGCGGTTTCAAATCGCGACAGCGCCAAGCGTTCCAACATCCGAACGATGTGCTGATATTCGGTGGCGTCGCTGCGCAGAAATTTGCGCCGCGCCGGCACGTTGAAAAATAGATCCCGCACCTCGACGCTCGTTCCCCGCGGATGCGACGCGGGCCCCGGGGCCGCGAGCGCTCCGGCGCGGGCCTCGAGGACCCAAGCATGCGCGGCCGTCGCCGAGCGCGAGACCAGCGACAACCGGGATACCGACGCAATGCTGGGCAGTGCCTCACCGCGAAATCCCAAAGTGGCGACACTTTCGAGATCGTCAAGCGAAGCGATTTTGCTGGTGGCGTGTCGCGCCAGCGCCAACGCGATTTCCTCCGGTTCAATCCCGACGCCGTCGTCCCGCACTCGAATCAAGCCGCAACCGCCGCGTTCGAGTTCCACCTCGATACGCTTTGCGTGCGCGTCGAGAGCGTTTTCCACCAACTCCTTGACCACGGACGCCGGCCGCTCGATCACCTCGCCGGCGGCGATTTGACTGATGAGCGCATCGGATAGCAGCAAAATGGGCAAGAGCGACCTCGTTAGCCGAGCATTTTCGCACAGCACGAGTCCTCACGGGGCGCAACGCTATTCGCCCGAGTGGCCCGCCGCCAGAATTGGGCGCGGCGCGCCGGTTGCGAGTTGCGCAACCCGTGTGCCGGCCGGCGGATTGGCATAAAAATAATCACGCACGCCCTGGTGGATGGCGGCAGCGAGCTTCGCCTGGTGTGCTTGCGCGCGCAGGCGCTGCTCTTCTTGCGGGTTCGAAATATAGGCCGTCTCGACCAGCATCGAGGGGATATCCGGCGATTTCAGCACCATGAAGCGTGCCTGCTGCACTTGCGGCTTGCGGACTTCGCCGACGCGATTCAATTGACGCAGCACGCGCTCCGCCGCGACCTGACTGGCGCTCAAAGAAGCCGACTGCGACAGGTCCAGAAGCACCGAGGCGAGCACATTGTCTTTGTCGTCCAGCGACACGCCGCCGATCAAGTCGGACGCATTTTCGCGCTCGGCAAGCCAGCGCGAGGCTTCGTCGGTCGCACCACGCTGCGACAGGATGTACACCGAGGAGCCGTCGACGCGCCGATCGCGAATCGAATCGGCGTGAATGGAGACGAACAGATCCGCAGATTGCGCGCGGGCGCGCCGCATACGATCGCGTAAGGGCACGAAGTAATCGCCGTTGCGGGTGAGCACGGCCTTCATCCCCGGCTCCGCATTGATCTTGAGCGCGAGTTCCCGGGCGATGGCGAGCACCACGTCCTTTTCGCGCGTGCCGTTCTTACCGATCGCGCCCGGATCTTCACCGCCGTGACCGGCGTCGATCGCGATGATGAGGTCGCGGGCATCGGGTGGTGCATGCTCCGCCTTGACCGGCGTATCGACGCTCTGACTCACACCCAAGTCGATGACCAATCGATACCCGTAGCGGTCATTGGGCGCCGCCAGAAAGCTTTTCGCTTGGATGGGCCGCGCCAAGTCGAGAACGATGCGCAGCTCCCCCGAGGGCCGCCGCGCCATGCGCACCTGTTTCACCGCCCCGGTGCCGGCCGGCGCGGCGCGCGCGCCGCTCGCGAGCCGCGCACCCGCGACATCGAGGACCACGCGATCGGGATTCTTCAGTACCTGCAAACTATGTTGTGCACTGCCCGACAAATCCAGTACCACCCGCGTGCTGTCCGGGCCCGCCCACAGCCGAATGGCGTGCACATCGACCGCATGCGCCGGGAGCAGCGGCAGCGTCGACAGCAACATCATCCATACGATCTGTGATGCCAGAGATTTCATAGCGCACTGAGTTAACACTTAAGCGCGGTATTTTTCAAGTTAAATTAGAGACATAGGAACTTAAGCTAGTGTCGTGTCCCAGGTTCTCCAACCACTCGGCTCCCAGCGGCGTCTTGGCGCTTAAGGTCGCCTCCCGCGCGTCGCCCGCATAACGAAGCATCAAATCCAAATCGGCGGCCGGCACTGCGGCGCCGCCTCTCTCAGGCCACTCCACCAATAGCAGACAACCCGGCCCCACCAGATCGCGTAGTCCCAACTCATCGACTTGGGTGGGGGCATGCAGGCGATACAGGTCCACATGGACGCAGGTAAGCGCCGCGAGGTTGTAGGTCTCGACCAAGGTGTAGGTCGGGCTGCGCACCAGCCCCGCGACTCCCAGTGCCCGCAGCAAACTGCGCACGCATGTGGTCTTTCCCGCTCCGAGTTCACCTTGCAGGTACACCACGGCACCGGGCGACGCGCCCGGAAAAGACCGTGCGAGCGCTTGTCCCAGAGCTTCCGTGACGTTGCTGTCGGCCAAGTTAATATCCATCGAGACTCGAGGCATGGGTGTCCATTGGCGCAGCGGGTCGCGGCGTTTTTAGCCATTATACGGGCCACCCGCGTAGCCTTGGCGCATGAACACCTCGACCTCCCCCGCCACCGTACTTGACCCGCCGGCCCTGTTGGCCGACTTGCGGCGTTGGAGCGAGGAACTCGGCTTTGCGCGGCTCGGCGTCGCCCACATCGATCTAGCGCGCGACGAGGCGCATTTTCTCGACTGGTTGCGCGCGGGGTTCAACGGCGAGATGGCATACATGTCGCGTCATGGGGTGAAGCGCAGCAGGCCGGCGGAACTGTTACCGGGGACGGTGAGCTGTATCAGCGTGCGCATGGATTATTGGCCGGAGGATGCGGCCGATGCCGATGCCACCTTGGCCGACCGCAGCGTAGCCTATGTTTCGCGCTACGCCCTGGGACGCGACTACCACAAGCTCATGCGGGCGCGGCTGCAGCGGCTCTGCGACCGCATCAAGAGCGCGGTGGGCCCCTTCGGTTACCGTGTTTTCACCGACAGCGCACCGGTCCTGGAAAAGGCCTTGGCGCGTAACGCCGGACTGGGCTGGATCGGCAAACACACCAACCTGATCGATCGCGACGCCGGGTCGTATTTTTTCCTGGGCGAAATTTACCTGGACCTCGATTTGCCCAGCGAGCAATCGAGCACCGCGCACTGCGGCACCTGCAGCGCCTGTATGCCCGCCTGCCCGACCGGCGCCATCGTCGCGCCTTATCGGCTCGATGCGCGACGCTGTATTTCCTATCTCACCATCGAGTTGGCCGGGTCGATTCCACTGGAGTTTCGCCGTGCGATCGGCAATCGCATCTACGGTTGCGATGACTGCCAACTGGTTTGCCCATGGAACAAATTCGCACGCCCCACGGCCGAGAAAGACTTCGCCGTGCGGCACGGCCTGGACCACTCGCAACTCGTCGAGCTTTTCTCCTGGAGCGAGGCGCAATTTCTGGAGCGGACTCAAGGCAGCGCGATCCGCCGCATCGGCTATGAACGATGGCTGCGCAACATCGCCGTCGCGCTCGGCAATGCGCCGACCTCGCCCGCGCTGCTCGAGTCGCTGCAGAGCCGCGCGCAACACCCCTCGCCCGTGGTGCGCGAACACGTGCACTGGGCGCTTGCACAACACGGATCAATACCGGTCGATGACCCGCACCCGTAAATTGTCGGGCAATCGGTGGGCGCTTAGGTGGCCGGCAGCAAACTGCTGCCGGCAGGGTTGAAGAAATGGCGGCCGCGCCGCGTCTTGCTGATCTCGGCGAACAGCTGCTGATAGTCACTGTCGTTGTTCACCGGATCGATGGCCGCGGAATTCACGATCAGCAGCGGTGAGGCGTCATAGCTGTGGAAGAACCGCGCATAAGCTTGATTGAGCTTATCGAGGTAGCTGCGTTCGATGTGTTGCTCGTAGCGAATGCCGCGCCTGGCGATACGATCCACCAGCACATCGACGGGAGCCTGCAGGTACACGACGAGATCGGGCTTGGGCGCATCCACGACCACCCTTTCGTACACTCGTTCGTACAGCGCGTATTCCGCATCATCGAGGGTCACGCGCGCAAACAGCTTATCCTTTTCCAGTAAGTAGTCCGCCACGCGCACCGCGCCGAACAAATCTTCTTGGCGAACCTCTTCTAATTGCCTTGCCCGCTGAAACAGAAAGAACAATTGCGTCTGAAATGCCGCCGCGCGCGGATTTTTATAGAAGCGTTCGAGAAATGGATTCTGATCCGCCTGTTCCAGTATGAGTTGGCCGCCCAGGGACAGCCCCAAACGACGCGCAAGACTGGTCTTACCGACACCAATCGGTCCCTCGACGACGACAAATCGGTGCGGTATTGCGATCACCATTAAAAGCTCTTGTGCTGCTCCAGGACCGAAATTCCATCGTCGCCGGCACGGTGCAACAGTTCCAACACGTTGCCGTGTCCCGGAATCGCAAGCGTGGGGGCGATATCAGCCAAAGGATACAGGACGAAGTTGCGCGTCGACACTCCAGGGTGCGGCACTGTCAATCCTGGCTCGTCGATCGTCTCGCCCGGCATCCAAACCAGATCCAAGTCGATCACGCGCGGTCCCCAGCGCTCCTTGCGATTTCGGCCCATGGCCGTTTCGATCCCCAGCAAGACTTCGAGCAACTCCCGTGCCGTCAACTGAGTCAACAATCCCGCCGCCGCATTCACGAAGTACGGTTGATCCTGCGGTCCCATTGGCCGGGTATTGTAGAGGCGCGAACGCAGCACCGAACGTGTCGCGGGCAGCGCCGCGAGTCGCTCGAACGCCTCGTGCACACGCGCTTGCGGGTGATTTAAATTGCTGCCGATCGCCACATACGCGGGGCGCCAAAACGAGGTCATGGCCTAAGTACGCGCCGCTCCGCCGCGTCGCCGGCGGCGGCGTCGACGGCTGGGGATCGCTGCGCCGTCGCCCTCGGCGGCGGGTTCCGCCGGCCGCGCCTGAACCAGCGCCACCCGCTCTTCCTGGGGCAGCACCTGAATATCGGTCCACCACTTCGCGAGTTCTGGGTCAGCCACCCCGACTTGCGCGCGCAACAACAAGAAATCATAGGCCGCGCGAAAGCGCGGATGCTGCAGCAGACTCAAGGATTTGACGCCGCTGCGACGGTTGAACCGCGGCTGCAGCATCAACAATTCCCGCATGGGTATGGCGAAACGCCGCGGGATCGCCACTCGCGACTGCTGCGCCCGGAGCACGGTATCGCAAGCCTGCATGAGCTGCGCGAGATCGGGCGCCGGCCCCGCCTGCCGCTCATTGAGTTCGCGCAGCACCGCACCCCACAGCAGCACGGCGAACAGGAAGGTCGGTGTCACCGGTTTGTCGGCAGCGATGCGCTCGTCCGTGTTGGCGAGGCCGCGTTGGAGCATCTCCTGCGCATACGCGTATGGCGGCAGCGAGAACGCAGCGGCGGACATAGGAAACAAATGTTCGAAGAGCCCATATTGCTGCAGAAGCCGATAAGACTTCGCGCCGAATCCGGACAAGAACAATTTCAAACATTCATCGAACAATCGCGCCGGCGGCACGCCGTCCAGCAAGTAGGCGAGTTTGCCGATGGGCGTTTCGGTCACCGGGTCGATGGAGAAATCGAGTTTCGCCGCGAAACGCACTGCGCGCAGCATGCGCACCGGGTCTTCCCGGTATCGCGTTTCCGGATCGCCGATCATTTTCAGGCGGCGTGCCCGCACGTCACTGACGCCATCGACGAAATCCCAAATCGAAAAATCGTCGATGTTGTAATAAAGACCGTTGGCCGCGAAATCGCGCCGCCACACATCTTCTTCGATGGTGCCGTAGATGTTGTCGCGCAGGATTCGCCCGGTCCGGTCGAAGGCACGGTGCTCGGAATCCTCTGGTGCAGCGACCGCGTCTTCGGCCGCACCGCCGTCATTCTCCGCATCGGGATCAGCGTCCTCCGCATCCTCCCGTTCCGGCGCCGCCGCCGCGCGGAAAGTCGCGACCTCGATAATTTCATTGCCGAAATGCACGTGCGCCAGGCGAAAGCGCCGGCCGATGAGGCGGCAATTGCGAAATAACCGCCTGACCTCTTCCGGCAGGGCGTTGGTCGCCACGTCGAAATCCTTCGGCCTAATGCCTAGCAGCAGGTCGCGGACTGCCCCGCCGACCAAAAACCCCTGGTAGCCCGCGTCTTTGAGGCGGTAGAGGACTTTCAAGGCGTTCGGCGAGATCGCTGCACGCGATATCGAATGCTCAGCGCGAGGGATCACTAAGGGGGGGAATGGCGTCGACGATGCGTTCAAAAAGGGGGGTTCCGCTTGAGTCCAAAAA
>PMMB01000149.1 GCA_003165495.1 Gammaproteobacteria bacterium
AGAACCCCGTCGACCCGCAATCGGATCCGCAGGACGTTTTCACCCGGCTCGATATGGATGTCGGAGGCACGCGCCTTGATGGCATCGTTGAACATGGTCTGCAGGAGTTTCAACACCGGCGCATCGGGCGAGCTCTCTTCGGCCGAGAGCTGATCGAGATCGACGTCGCCCTGCTGCAAATCGTCGCGCACGGCCTCGGCCAGCGTGGCGATCTCATCCGTGTGCCGGTAAACGGCGTCGAGCG
Source organism: Gammaproteobacteria bacterium (assembly GCA_003165495.1). Lineage (GTDB taxonomy): Bacteria > Pseudomonadota > Gammaproteobacteria > Steroidobacterales > Steroidobacteraceae > Bog-1198. Next base: position 245 of record PMMB01000149.1, read on the forward strand.
TCTTGAGAAAATCCGCTTCGCCCACCAAAGCCAGCCGGATCGGCAGTTTGAGCTTGGACCGCAGCTCGTCATAGGCATGAAGATCGGACGGATCCGCCATGCCGACCAGCAATCCTCGGGCGTCTTGCAGCAGCACCAACGCTCGGTAGCGGCGCGCCAGCGCCTCGGGCAACAATTTTACCGCCTCCCGATCGATGCGTGCCTGCTTCAGATCGACGAACGGTACCTGCAAGTGCTTGGCCAACAATTCGTGCAGTGCCGATTCGGACACGAACCCCAAGTCGCCCAATACGCGTCCGAGCTTGCGCCCCGAGCGCCGCTGCTCGGTCAGTGCCGTGGCGAGTTGTTCGGCGCTGATGGTCCCGTGCTCGACCAATACATCACCGAGCCGTATTCTGCGTTTGACCGTCATGATTCGCGGTACCCTTAAGCGTTACTGCGCGACTTTGCGGGCTTTTGGATCGAGCGCGTCCACGCGGTCCATGGCCTGGCCGGTCAATTGCGTCCACTGCTCGTCGCTATCGACGATGATCGGACGCAATAGAATCACGAGTTCGGTGCGATCGTCGGATTTCTGTTGGCTGCGGAATAATTGACCGACCAGCGGTATATCGCCGAGCAACGGCACGCGGTAGTCCTGCACCTGGTGGGTTGATCGCATCAGACCGCCGATCACGATGAGCTGACCGCTCTTCGCCTTGACGACGCTGTCCGACTCGCGCACCTGGCTGTAGGCGAGCGGCAGCGAATTCGTGACGCCGAACGCGGTGACCGTCAGCACTTTCTGCGAGACGTCGCTGACCGTCGGATGAATATGCAGGATGATCTGGCCGTCGCCGGACAACTGCGGCGTCACATCGAGCGCAACGCCGGAGAAGAACGGCGCGATGTCTAGATTGCTGGCGGTCGACGCGGCGGTTCCGACCACCGTGTTGCTCGACACTCCGGTGACGAAATACTCATCGTCGCCTGCCTTGATGACGGCTTTTTGATTATTGATCGTCGAAACCCGTGGGCTCGACAGCACACGCGTCTTACCCTGGGTTGCCAACAATTCGACGTAAGCGTTGAAGCTGCCGGCGTTGACGGCCAGCGCAAACGCACCGCCGAGCGTGTTGGTGACCACACTGTTCACGGGGTTGCCGGGGCCCACCGTCACCGGGACCGAGGGCTGATTCAGCAACGTCAGGTTATTGCTGCCGAATCCCTGCTGTGGTCCGGTTTGGAAAGCGCTGATGGTACGGCTCCCTTGCTGCGCGATAGCGGCCCAGTTGATGCCGGCTTGGAAGGCGCTCGATAATTCCACCTCGACGATCTTCGCCTCGATAATCACCTGCCTTGAGACGATGTCCTGAATCTTGTCGAGAAACTGCTGCACGTCGCGCAGCTCGCGAGGGTTCGCACGAATGGCGATGATTCCGGACTGAGCGTTGACGACGACCGCCCGACCACCGTCCGTGCCGACCAGAGCCCTGAGGCTCGTTTCCAACTCGGGCCAGAAGTCGGAGGACGAACGCGTGGAGATGCTGGTGCCGGTGATTTCCTTGATTTGGTTCGCATCCTTGCCGCCGTTGCGACCGGCGAACACCGCACCCGCCGGCTCGCTGAGTCCTTGCGACTGACCGTCGAAACCCTGGGTCGCACCGCCGGGCGTCGCTTGGCTCGAGCTCTGGCCGACCTGGCCGGAGGCGACGCGCGTACGGGAGGTGCCGCGGCGCTCGAGATCGATATAGTTCACCTGAAAAAGACGGGTTTGCATCGCGGGCGGCACGATGACGAAGCCCGACGGTATGCGCCGATAGTCGTAGCCGTACGCCTCGCGCACGGCGTCGAGCACTTCGATCAGGGTCACGTTCTTCAGCTTCAGCGTAACGGTACCGCCGACTCCCGGCTCGAGCACGATGTTGTAGGGTGTGCCGTCGGCAAGCCCCTCGAAGAAGGGGCGCGCCGGCGCGTCTGAGACCGCGACGTCGAAACGAGCCTCGGCGCCGCGGGCCGCCGGTGTGAGCCCGATCAGGGTTAGCGCGACGACAAGCAATAGTCTTAAGTACATCAGGGAACTCCGCTCGACGCCTGCAGTGCATCCACGGCAGGCCTTTTGATTAGGGACGCTGGATGCGACATGTGCAATTCCTGGCTCAGTCCCGCATGGCGGTAGCGGACGCCGTCCTCGAGCACGGCATCTATCGTATAGCCGCCGACCGTGGAACCCCTGCGCACGAGATGGCCGTTGAAGATCGCGCTGCGCTCACCGTTGAAATTCAGCACCGCGCTCAAGGTGGGCGCGGGCTCGTGCGCCGCCGCCGCGTGGCGCTCAGGGAGCGGCGGCCGCGTGGGATCGCGCACTCCTTCGGCGTTCGCCGTCCACGTTAGGCTGAGCACGCCGATCCATAACAGTCCCTTCATACCGTCATCCAGTAGCGTGACAAGCTGAGTGCGCCGATAACGATGCGAACTCGATTGACCGGGTAGTCGCCGGCGGTCAGTTCGACCCGCTGCCAGTGAATGCGCCACGGCATGGCCTCGAGCGCTCTCAGATAGGCAACCACGCTGCCGTAGTCGCCCTCGACCACCATCTCGACGGGGTGCAGAAACGGGCCGCGGTCATCCGGCGCGATGGCCGCCGCCGGCTTCGAAGCCGATGGCGGTGAGAGGCTTTCCACCGGCATGTTGGCGAGACTCACGAGGGTGAGTCCTTGCTGCTTGGCCAGCAATGAACGCAGCAACTCGGTCATGCGCTCGGGAGCCACGTAGCCGCGCGCCACCGAGTTGAGATCGGAGTCCAATGCGGCGAGACGCGCGGCCAGCGCGCCGTTGCGCAGCGCCGCCTCCACCGCCGGGTCATGCGCCGCGGCGGCGCCAATCTGCTCGCTCATCGTCATCTGGCGGCGCGCGTCCGCGAGGTGCTGTTCTGCCACTTTCGCGCGCGCCGTCAGCGGGTCCATCAGCAGCGACTGCCAGGCGACATAGAGTACGGCGACGCCCGCGCCAAATACCAGCGCGCGCTCCCGAAGAGAGAACGCGTCGAGCCGCTCGACGAGGGGCCGCACCTTATCGAACAAGCCGGCGAAACCAGTCACTTGCGAGTCTCCGGGATCGGGAATTCGAGGCCGGGTGCGCCGAGTTCGAACATGAGTTGCGCCGGCGCCTCCTCGCGCTTAGCCTGGCGCATCGCGATCTTGTCGAACCGCACACCGTCGAACGCGTGTTCCTCAGCGAGTGCCGCGAGATATTGCGGTACCAGCCGCGGATCGACTGTCGCTCCCTGCAGCGCAAGGCGACCGTCGCCCGAACCGACGACGATGGTGCGCAGCCAGAGACCGTCGATCTGTCGGCGCCCAAGCGCCTCCAGGCGCGCCGCGAAACCGGTTGCGGGCGAGGCCGCGCCGCGGTTCACCAGATCGAGCGCACGCTCCCGAGCAGCGATGTCGGCGGTGAGTTCGAGCGCCTGCGCCTGAAGTTCCACAATACTGCGGCTCGGGCGCAGCGCCGCACTGGCACCGTCGCGCAGACTCATCTCCGCCGCTGCCTGTCGCTCGATGAGGGCAACCGAGCGCTCGATGCGCCCGGTCCGCCAAGCGTCGAACGCGTGGAAACCGCCGAGGCACACGCCGATGGTGACGAGAGCGCCGCCGATGGCACGTGCCGAGAAGATCCGCTTCTCTGCGCCGAGGATCGGCTGATAGAGATTGACTTGCTGTTCCATGGTGGCGCCGCTCACAGCGAGCCACGTTCTTCGCGCAGGGCCGCGCCCACCGCCAGCAGACAGTCGGGGTCTACGGCCGCCTCAATCGACGTCTCGCACCGGAGCAGCGAAGCGAGGTCGAGAGTGTCGACCTCGAAGCCGGTCTCGCTCCCTAAGTCCGCGGCGAGCAAACTCGCGCGCTTACCGCTGGGCGACACCGCGATCCGGGTGATCGGCGGCTGATCGAAATGGCGCTCGTAGTAGTCGAGTGAGCGCTGCAGCTCCAGGACGATGTTGCCCGCATCCAGCCGCGCGTCGGGGTCGTTGCCCGCCGTGATGCACAGAGTTGCTTGCAGATCCATCTGGCGCGCGAAGTAAATCGTCGTTCCCCGCACCAATATGACGGTTGCCGTCGTCTCGCCCAGGTACAGTAGCGCCACGCCGGCGGCCGCTGCAGGCAGCAGAGTCGCAAGATTGCGCAGGCAAAGCTCTGGAACGTCGACCACGTCGAAGGTCGGGACCTCGACCAACGCGCCGGAGTGCCGATCGACGGCGCTGCGCTGCGCCGCCACGGCGTACATCATGCGTCCCTGCCCGCCGCGGTTCTGCACGGGAACGTCGAAGACGTCGATCACGGCATCCTCGACGCGAAAGTCGATGGTTTCCTTGAGGCGCCACCGCATGGCAGCGCGCATCTCCGCAGGCGGCACGTCGGGCGCCTCGACCAGCACAAGTTGATAGTCATCGGATCGCAGCACTGTGCTGACCGGAATGCGCGGCAACCCCGCTGCCCGGATGACGGCTGTCGCCGCGTTGCCGCCGCTGCCCGCGGGCATGGGCAACAACTCGCAACGCTCGAGCACCGGCGCGCCGTGGTCGCGGCGCACAACGGCGACAGCGACGTGGTCACGACCGAACGCGAGGCCAACACGCCCCTTCGCGGTTGAGGATTTCTTGAACCGTGCGAACACTGGACACTCCATGCCGAACAGGCGACGAGAGTAGGCTTGTCATCGCGGGAATGTCCGAACGCAGTCGCTGGTATTTAACAGAACCTGACGAACTGAGCGGTTCGGATGGTGAAGCAACGCACAGTAATGGTCCCGGAACCCGTGCAGTTCCTGACGATATAGGGGATTCGCCTAACAGCGCCTGCGAGCCACTAGGAAGCGGAGACGGCCAGCCCTGGCGCGGCCCGCGTGCCGTTCAGCTTAATATTCAAGCGCAGCTCGTTCGCCGAGTCGGCATTGCGGATCGCTTCGTCGTACGAAATGTCGCCGTCGTTGTAGAGCTCGAATAAGGACCAATCGAAGGTCCGCATGCCCAACTCCCGCGACTTCGACATGATCGCCTTGATCTCGTGAAACTCTCCCTTGAGAATCTTCTCGGCAATGATCGGCGTGTTAATCAGGATTTCCATGGCCGCTCTGCGCCCCTTGCCGTCGACGGTGCGGATCAAGCGCTGCGATACGATCGCCTTGAGGTTGCTGGATAGATCCATGAGCAATTGATTGCGCCGCTCTTCGGAAAAGAAATTGATGATGCGGTCGATCGTCTGGTTGGCGCTGTTCGCATGCAATGTACCCATGCACAGGTGGCCGGTTTCAGCGAATGCGACCGCATGTTCCATCGTTTCGGCGTCGCGTATCTCGCCGATTAGAATGACGTCCGGTGCTTGCCGCAAGGTGTTTTTCAAAGCGTGATGCCAGGAATGAGTGTCGATACCGACTTCACGGTGGGTAATCAAGGATTGATGCGATTGATGTACAAATTCGACGGGATCCTCGACCGTAATAATGTGGCCTGGCGAGGATCGGTTGCGGTGGTCGATCATTGCGGCCAATGACGTCGATTTTCCTGAGCCGGTAGCGCCTACGACCAGCACCAAGCCGCGGTTGGTCATGACGATTTCTTTGAGGATTTCCGGCAATGCAAGCGTCGCGAAGCCGGGAATTTCCGCGGGAATGGTTCTGATCACCATGCCGACATGCTGTTGTTGAATGAAAGCGTTGACGCGAAAGCGCGCCACCCCGGGAATCGAGATCGCGAAATTACACTCCAGCTCCTTGGCAAACTCGTCGCGCTGGCGCGGATTCATCAAGGAGTTCGTCAATTGCCGCGTGAGCTCGCCGGAGAGTTTTTGCGAGATCATCGGCCGCATGGTGCCGTGAGTTTTCATGCTCGGCGGGAAATCGTTGGAGATGAAAAGGTCGGACCCACCCGCTTTGCTCATCGCGGTCAGCAGCTTGGTCATGTATGAATTGGCTTGTTCTTCGTTCATCGTCGACTCAATATATCCAGGCCACGCGCAATCGTCCGCGACGGACTTAACATTCATGCGCTGCCGGCCCGCGACGCGCTGATATTCGCGGCGGCCGCCATGTTCGCGGTATAGGGATCGACCTTAGTATTGATTCGGGGAATTCTTCGGGGTCTGCACAATGTTAAGCCGCCTTAGACTGAAAGATCGCGCCTCGCGCCAAGCCCGTACTGCAACTTGCCGCGGAAACACCGTCCGGGCACACGTCCAGGGTGCCGTGATCTTCGGGATCTCTGAAAATGCCGACCCCCCCCGGTGGGATGGGCGAGCCGGGAACGTCCGCCATCGTCCCCGCGGTCACGAATGCGATCTTCGCCGCCACGGGCAAACGCCTGCGCAAGTTGCCGGTCGATGCAGCGGAGCTGAAGCACCGCCGTGCTGCGGCTTTCCCCGCGGGTTTGGTGTCTAATTCCGGTCGTAGACCGATACGTCGTCGTACTTCCCGCCGCCTGCATGCGTGCCCTTCTGCGCGAAAGTCAGCGTCTTGCCATCTTTCGACACAGTGCGGACCCCAGTACCGACGGTCGCGCCCGCTTTCGTCTGGGTGCTGTGGACGGTCGACGCATCGACCCGCGTTACGGCCACCATATCGAAATCAGGGTTGCCGCTGGCCGGGTAGGGTTTGCCATCGTCCTTGAAGCTCAGCGTCGCCGTGGATTCCTTACCGTCCGCCGCCGTCGTTTTTAATGTCAGCGTCAAACCCTGCGCCGATTCAGCGTAAATACGCGTCTGGCTCTTAGGGGCCGGCCCGGGAGAGAACGTCGATTTCGCGAGATTCAATTTCCACGTCCCGACTACAGAGTCCGCCGCGAGCGCCGTGCCCGTCCCGATCGCAAGGATGGCTCCGACGAACAAAGTTTTGATTATGGTTTGCATTTGTCCCCCAAGGAAAATGGATTTGTAAGGCGCCCTCCCGGTGAGGTCGCGTTTTTTTTGCGCCGCGAGCGGCGCACGCCATGAAGGCACGGTGCAAGCGGACTAGCGAGGCGTCCCGCGCAACCGCGCGGGACGCCCGATCAAGCACATAGACTTGTGCTCATTCCTCATTGATGAGCTTGGGCACGTATGGCACGCCCAGCCCCGTCACGTCGTTGTAGCCGCGCGGCGTCGGAGGCACGCTCGCAGAAGACAACGAGGTGTAGTTGAACACGTCGTTCAACCCCTCACAGATCGATAGATTGCAAACTTCCAAAGCATACGGCGCGGTCGTGATCAGGAATGGCACCGAGTTGACGGTGACTACCCTGACCTCGTTCGGATTGGAGGCATAGCCGCGCAGCACGGACACGGGCTCCGACGGAGCCACGATCTGGTTGAGCGCGGCGGAGGTGAGATTGATGCCGTTGCCGCGGCTGCCGGCGCTGTAGAACAAAGGATTCGCGAACCCGACCGACGGCTCGCCGCTCGCCGCGCGCTTCTGGTTCATGATCGCGATCACGCCGGCCATCAGCGGCGAGGCGAGACTCGTGCCGCCGATGCCGCCCTCGCAGTATTCCTCGGTCTTGGAAATCGGCGTGCACCCCGCGTCGTTGATCGGGTTGCCGGCGATCGTGAAAGTCTCGCCATACAGATACCCGGTGTACGGATCGGCCACCATGGCCACGTCGGGGCTCACGCGTTGCGCGAAGGGCAGCGGCTCGGTGTAACCGCTCGCGAGATTGAGCGTCGTGGCGAGCGCTTCGGGCACGACTTGCGCCTGATAAGACGGCTGCTGCTCGAGCAGGCTGATCCCGCCGCCGGAACCCGCATAGAACGAGTAAGCATCGAATGTATAACCGAAGGCCGAAGTCAGCGTCACGCCGGATGTCGTCACCAACTTCGCGCTGTTCACCGTCGCGTCCATGAGGAAGGCGCGATAGGTACCCCAGCCGTATTCGGACTTGGCTCCGCTGGAATCCTTGATCAGGAGCGTCGTGCCGCCGACGCCCGTGACGTAGGCGCTGGTGGCCGGCCAGGATCCGGACGCGACACCGTTGAGTGCGGCTAGGTCGCCGCTGTCCCCGGAGCTGAACAGCACACTGATGCCTTGCGCTGCGCCCGCCATCGCAGCCTGGTCATAACTGGCTTGTGATCCGGGGGCAATGGACTCGCCGTTGTTGCCCCAGCTATCGGTAACGACGTCGGCCAGATGCTCATAGAGCGTGTTGAAGAACGCAATATCGAGGGACGTGCCGCAATCGCGCGAGCCGACGTAGAGGATTTTCGCGCCCGGCGCGCTGCCGTGCACCGCCGCCATGTCGAGCGACTGCTCCGTCCACCAGCCGTACGGGCCGCACGGCTCGGACGGCGATACGGTGTAGATGCCGATGGGAATAATCTCGGAGAAATTCTGCCCCGTCTTGAGCGTCGGCAAACTGTGATTGGCTGCATAGCGGTTGCTGTCGGCCAATAGAGTCGGCGACGCATAGGCGTCGATTATGGCGACGGTGACGCCGGTCCCGGTGTATTTGACTTTGTTCAGGCCGTAAGCTGCCCGAATTTGTTGTGGCGTATAGCCGCAGTTCAACCAGGGAATGGCGGCACCGTAAACGCCCGCGGCGGTGCTGAGAGTGGCCACGAGCTCACCCGCGCCATAATATGTATTGCAAAACGGCGAGGGGAGGCTCGCGGCCACGGGCGGCGGAGTTACGGCCGATGAACTCGCGGTCGACGCAACTGCAGCCGGCGCAGCGAGCGTGCCCATGCTGACCGACCGATGGAACGGCTGGCGCAGCGATGTCGTGTCGTCCAGGCCCTCGATATAGAGGATCTTCCCAGCGAGAGCGGCTGGAATCGTCGGGTCCTCCTTGTTGGCGCGCAGAGTCATGCCCTTGTAGGAATACAAGTTCTGAGTTACGTGAAACGTGCTGCGCAACTGACTCACCGTCGCCGTCGCGGACACATACACGCCGTGAGGCCCGACCTGCAAGTCGGACATGCCGGCGTGCTCGAGCATCGCCTTGACCGCGTTGACGTCGGCGGCGGCCGGCGCGAAGCGCTGTCCGAACTCTTCGACCGTCAGATAGCGCCCGTACTGCTTACTGGTTGGCGATGAGACTTCCGCCACCAGAGTCTTTAGGTTTGCGGTATTTTGCAGCGCCAAGTGCACCGCGACGTTCACCGACTGGCTCGCCGGCGCTGCGCCGATCATGGTCGCGCTCTTTACCCAGCCCGCGACGTTTCCGGGAGCCGTGGATGTCCCCGCTGCACTCGCCATCGTTGCCGTGCAAGCGACTGCGGCGGCCATCAGGCCGCCCAATATCAACCGAGTCTTGAATTTATGGAACACGAGATATCCCCTTATTTGCAAAATATTACGGATAAGCGTGGAGCGGGCCTTCATCACTCGCGCCGCGGTCGTCGCCGATGTGTGTTGTCGGCAAGATGTCGGAATCACCCCTCAATTCTTTTCATTTATCAGCGCATTGATCTCGCGTTCTGCGCTAATCAATAAAAGCGCAGCGCAAGCGATTAGTTCTCAATTTAGTGAGATACTTGACCACAGCTGAGTACCAAACCGCAAGTTTTGGAAATAGAACTGCAATATCTCGTTGCGTTATGGCAAATTACCGGCGACCTTTATGCGGACCCAACGCAATGCGGTAGGTGATCGAATGGCCCTGCAAATCCGAAAGCGCATCCTCCCCACCACCCGGCTCTAAGTCCAAGTGACTGCTTTCGGCGTCCCGCACCAACGACTCTTTGCGCTCCAGGTGCAGACCCAGTCTCTCGCTGATCCGCTGCACAAGCGCCTGTAGTTCTGGCGCCGTCGGTGCGGCTACCGTTCGCAAGTAAGGCGGATGAGTGCCGGTCAGATACACCCCATCGGGGATAAGCATATGAAAATGCACGTTCAAATTGAGCGCGCTACCGAATCGCTGAATCAGAGTGATTGCACCGCATTGTGCCTGCGCCGGCCCGCCCCCCCGCAGTTCCGGTTTTCCGCGCTCGAACGTATCCTGTATACGGGTGTAATCCCCTCAGGGAGGTCACAGGCGAATGGCAGATGTGGACCAGCAGCAGGCAGCGCCTTGCGATGAGGCCGCTGCGCCTTTTGAATCGACCACCACTGCAGTGTCGCAATTGTTTCGCGAGCACAATCGCGTGCTGGTGGGCTACCTCACGGCCCGCCTGCGCTCTGAGCAGGAGGCGAAGGAAGTCGCCCAGGAAGCGTACGTCCGTTTATTGCAGTTGCAAGAGCCCGGTACACCAAGTTTGTTGCGCGCGTATCTATTCAAGACAGCCACCAACCTCGCCATTGACCGCCTGCGGCATCGCAGCGTCCGGCACCGAGCCGAAGATCAGCCGGAGTTATTCGCGGAATTGACGACGACCCGCAGTGAAATGGATGACCCCGCCAAACAACTACTGGCGCGCGAGCAGGTCGACCAGCTTCTCGGCTATCTGCAGGAGCTGCCGATCACGTGTCAGCACGTGTTTAACCTCCATCGATTGGAAGGGCTCCCACAACACGAGGTGGCCGTGCGCTTGGGTTTCTCTGAGCGCATGGTCCGACGTTACGTGACGTACGCAATGGTTTATTGCCACTTGCGTTTGGATGGAATGGCGGTCGATCAAGTACGACGGAAGGTGTCCCTGTGAGTAAGTCAGAGCCGACCGCATCTGACATCGAGCGACTGCGGGATGCCAGCGAATGGGTCCAGCGGCTGAACGAGTCGAACGCGCAAGCGCTTGCCGATCAGTGGACGCAATGGTGCAGATCCGATCCCCTGAATCTGCCGGTATTCGAGCAAATGCAGCGCATATGGCATGCATTTTCCGAAGCCAGGGACACGACCTTCTATTCGCCCCAACCCGCGAATCGTCTCAAACATCGCAATAGGCTCATTACGTTGGCCGCAAGTGTTGCACTACTTGTCGGTGTGGCGGGATGGCTCGCCCTGCGTTATCCCGAAGTCGAGGTGCTTGACACTCGGGTGGGCGAGCAACGTCGCGTCACTTTGGCTGATGGGTCACATCTCGATTTAGCGCCGGATTCTCGTGTCAGCACGCGCTTCACACTGGCGCGACGCGAGGTGCAATTGGAACGTGGGCAAGCGTTCTTCGCGGTTGCGCATAACGCGGTGCGGCCATTTATCGTTCACGTAAATAGCCTGACGGTGACAGCTGTAGGCACTGCGTTTGATGTGCGGATGGGTCCTAGCAGCACCGTGGTGACGGTCAGCGAAGGCCGGGTCAACGTGGCACCGGGCGCGGCTGAGGCAGGTGGTGGTCCGAGCACTAACACTGAGTCTGTTCGCGCCGGCGTCGGCCAACGAGTGACATTTTACAAATCAGCGCACCAGCTAAGTGTGGCAACCCTTGATCCAAAAGTAGCCGGATCATGGCGCGACGGGACACTGCAATTTGTGGGCGAGCCTCTGGAGGATGTTGTCGGTGCAGTCAATCGTTACAGTGCACCACCAATTGTTGTGGCGCCCGCATTTCAGCAGACACGATTCACCGGTACGGTATCACCGGCAAACGTCCGTGATTGGCTCAAGGCGTTGGAGCAAATATATGCCGTTGAGGTGGTCGACCAAGGCGCCAATGGAATACTTATTCGATCGCGTGCTGACGATGGCGCCCAGAAGTAAATCTGGATTCCAGCGGATCGTACTCGCCGCCTTTGTGGTAACGATTGCGTGGCTTGCATCGGCGCGCGCAGACGACATACTCGACCGAGGCGTTCGCTTCCATATTTCGGCGTCGCCGCTCGCGAGCGCGCTGATTGAATTTTCAGCCCAAAGCGGCATACAGGTTGCCGCCGCCGACGCGGACGTTTCGCATCTGAATTCGAATGGCGTGAACGGAACATTTCCAATTAGCGCGGCATTGAGCATGTTACTTCATGGCACCGGCTTGGAATTCTCGCGTGTTGGCGCTGAAACAGTTGCGATTCGCAGCGCGCCCGTCGGGCCGCCCAGTGGTGCTCTGACCCGCGCGGGCGGGTCTGGCGCTGCGGCTAAGATGCCGGCAGCCAAGTCGGCGCAGCCCGATCCCAACGTGAATGCGAGCGCATCGCCAGAGATTCCCGATGTAACCGTGACGGCTCCGAGACCGCCTACCGATCAGGAGTTAGCAGGAGACAGCCTGTATCAATTCATAGTGCACCACGCCACAGTGCACTACTTTAACACTGGTGTGACGGGCAACCTTGCGCATTGGCGCGGTGGCGTTCAAAGCATTTGCCCGAGAACTCTTGGGCTCGACCCGGGATACAACGCCTTCGTTACGGCGCGACTTCGCGCGGTGGCCGCGAACGTTGGCGCGCCCGTGCAGTCGGACCTGCAATGCAAAGACAACGTGAGGATACTTTTCACCTCCGATCCCCAGGAAACAATGAATGACGTCGTGCAATGGGCGTCAGTTTACTTTCGTCCACGTGGAGAGTATGCGCGGATGAGGCGGCTGATAGCGTTCAGAAGCGATCACGCGATCCAGGGCTGGTACATCACGACACGTGGCGGTGGCGGGGTCTTGAATACTGGCTTGGGGTTACTCGGCATAACTCTTCAGCCCCTGTGGCCGCAGATCGCCCCGCGTACGGACGGCGGGGACATGAGTGGGATCGCGGTCGTCATCCTAGTCGTCGACACAACGAAGGTTCCCGGCTACGCCATCGGGACGCTCGCTGACTATATAGCGGTATTGGCTTTGTCAGTGGTGCAATCGCCGGACTATTGCGATCCACTGCCGAGCATTCTGGACGTAATGTCATCGAACTGCGGCACACGTGAAAAGCCTACAGCGATAACAGCCGGCGATTTAGCGTTCTTGAAGGCGCTCTATTACCGCAACACAGGGTTGGGTCCATCGCTCTCAAGAGACGAAATCCAATACAATATGACGCGGCAGTTCAAGGGTCATTAGAAACTTGGCATGCCGCCCGACCGCGACGCAGCGACGCGCATGATCCCCAGAACGGCCGATTGCTATTCATGTCACGCGGATCACGCCGCCGTCGACAACACGTTCGTGCAGTTCTATCCGACTCTGTTGCCCATCGCTACAGCGAAGGGCACGTTTTCGGCTGCGTACAAGGCGGAGCCGGAAGGACGGAATTGACGCCCCACTTCAAAAAAAGAACATGAATCCTTCTTCAGCCTGATGTATGTTTCTGCCCACCTGATGGTGCGAGGAGATGCCGCAGCGACGGCCCACACCATCATGGCGTCCGAGTTCCTTTTCCGCGCCGGCATCGTGAGCAATCTCATCGTCGGCTTTATATCGGTACCCCTGACTCTATATCTTTTGTTTAAGGCAATTGATAACAAACTCGCGTGGCTCCTGGTGGCATTGTTCGCGATCTCGATCCCCATATCAGTTCTCAATGAACTCAATCAAATCGCCACGCTGACGCTATTGCACGATACCCCGTTTCTTTTTGACATTTGAAAAGCCTCAGCTGGAGGGTCGGTCCTCATTCGAAACTGCTAGTCCCGTACCGCCATAGCGGATGGCCTGCGCCCGGCTACGCCCATTACAGACGGCGGTCGCGGTCGGGCCGAAAGTGTCTGAATTGCCGCCAACGATGGGTAGGCGTGAGATCGATCCGCACCCCCTTAGTTTCTATGCCGATCACGACTGGCAACTTGGCAAATGGAACGGCCTTAACAAGGCCGGTGCCCCATGGTTGACGCCCTAGATACGAATGATTATCATTCCTAGGTACGAACTGGAACCTTGTATATGAAGCGCTTATTGATCATTGCGACCGCCGTTGTGCTGGCCTTGGCGGGCATGGCCTTTGCCGACAATCTGCCGGAGTACCAGCTGGTACTCAAAGATCACGTATATCAACCGAGCGAACTTAAGGTGCCGGCTGGGACCAAGTTCAAGATTACCGTGCACAACGAAGATGCCACGCCAGAAGAATTCGAGAGTACGGATTTCAATCGCGAGAAGATCGTGCCGCCTAACAGCAGCATCACGGTCTACGTGGGTCCCTTGAACGCCGGCAACTACGGTTTTTTTGGTGACTTCCACCAGAACACGGCCAAAGGCCGGCTGATTGTGGAGTGACCTGATGCCCGGCGTTGCGCTGCTGGTTTTTCGCGAAGTGCTTGAGGCGGCGCTGATCATCTCTATTGTCTGCGCCGCTACACGCGGTGTGGACCGCCGTGGGCTGTTTGTGACTGTCGGCATCGGGCTTGGCATCGTCGGCGCACTATTAGTTGCCATGGGCGCTGGCCTCATCGCGCGAATTGCGCATGGTTCCGGTCAGGAAATCTTTGATGCTTGCGTGCTCCTCGCCGCCGTCGTGATGATTGGCTGGCATGTGGTGTGGATGTCCAAACACGGCCGTGAACTCGCGCAAAAAATGGGTGCGATCGGCAGCGCGGTCAAGGCGGGATCGAGCTCGTTGACACTCCTGCTCGTGGTAGTGGCATTGGCCGTGTTGCGCGAAGGGTCGGAAATCGTGCTGTTTCTCTACGGCATGGCAGTCGGGGGCATTGGCGCGACGGGACTGATTGGCGGCACGGCGCTGGGAGTAGGCGGTGGCGCGCTGCTTGGTTTTGCCCTGTACTTTGGCCTGCTGCGCGTCCCGATGAAGCATTTTTTCAATGTCACCAATTGGATGCTGGTGCTGTTGGCAGCAGGGCTCGCTTCCACTGCAGCTCGCTTCCTCATACAAGGCAATCTGCTGCCCTCGTGGGGGACTCAGCTGTGGAACACCTCGTGGTTGTTGTCGAACGGCTCGGTGGCCGGCAAGACTCTAGGCATCCTGATAGGCTACGACGCGAGTCCAGCCGGGATGCAGATCGTCTTTTACGTGACCACGTTGTTGCTGCTCGGCGTTAGCATGCAGCGGCTGAATTCGGCGAAATCGGCGTATCCATCGCGGGACCATTCGCTCGCACCGAACGGCACTTCCGAGACGCTACGCTGATCGGGCCGTCCGTCTTTCGACAAACCAAGGCCCGGTGTTTGTCGAACAGTGCCCATTGGGCCGCAGCCGCGGGTCTCCGGATCATGTTTCTTGTGGGTGTCGGGGTGACCCAGGCCGACGATTTCATAGTTTACTCGCCGTACGTCCTCGCTACGCAATCAGAGATCGAGGTTCGCGGCTATCGGTATGGTGACGCACGCACCGACTTCAGAGGCGGTGATGCCGCCGAGTTGTCGGTCGCGCACGCGTTCACAGATTGGTGGAAGCCTGAAATTTATTTCATACGGCATGAGACGGACCCTGGCAGCGGTGCACAGCTGCTTGGCTACGAGTTTGAAAATACGTTCCAATTTACGCAGCCGGGCGAATTCTGGGCCGACTTCGGCTTTCTCGCCTCGTACGAGCATCAGATTGTTGCCGGTTTGCAGGACGCAATTGAATTCGGGCCGTTGATTGAGAAGACCTCCGGAAGGTTTGCGCACAGATTTAATTTCATTTGGGAGAAACAGGTCGGCGCCGGAGCTGACCAAAGATACATGTTCCGTTACAGCTACTCGGGCACCTACGCGATGTCCGCCGCTTTCCGCCCAGGCGTCGAAGCCTATGGGCGACCCGATGATCACGCCTATCAGGCGGGACCTATCGTTGCCGGCGAGTGGCATGTCCCAGGAACGACTTCTGGTCTCGAATATCGTGTTGGGGTGGTACTTGGCGTCAATGCCGCGGCGCCGCGGCAGACGTGGTTGGCACAACTGGAATACGAATTCTTTTGACCGATCCATTTTGCCTTCGGTCGGCCGGCGCAGCGCAATCGCGCGGCCGATGCCGGAGTGCCATTGCTCCTTGGCCCCTGCGCGAACCCTGCGTGATTGCCTTAAATCGATTTCGAACCTAAGTCGCTCATCGCGCTCTGGGTTCCGTCCACCGCATCGGCGGCCACCGCGAAGTACCAGGTCCCCGACGCCAGACTCGTGATCTCGTAGCTAGCCGTGGATGCACCGCTGACGACAATCGACTGCGTGAGGGAGCCCCCGCTAGGGCCGTAGTAGATGGTGTATCCGGTCAGTGTGGTCACCGCTGTGCCATCAGTATTCGTGCTGGGTGCCACCCAGGATAGGGTGGCTGTACCGGGCTCCGCTGCGGTGACCGTGACCGTCGAGGTCTGAGTGGCACTGCCGCCGGCCCCAGCGCTGCTGCCTACCGAGTCGATGGGGGTGGTTTGGCTGGACGCTGACGCACCACAAGCCGCAAGCGCGGACAATGCCGCGCACACGAGCGCCAAGCGAAACATGTGCGATGCTTGGCAGGCACGCCATGCTTGGGAGTAGCTACCGCATTGAATGTCGCGTGCTGTTTTCAAAGAACACTCGGAACGGAGGCGGGGTTGTGACCAACTAAATGCATTCCGCATCTCCCAACAATCTGTGCGCGCAAACTGTTGCGCACTGTTAAATGGCATGTTCAAAATCACCGAAGCCACACAATCAATCTTTTTTTTTCGTATGCCAATCTGTCGCGATTTGTTTACGTGTCTCCGATTTGCGGCAGCTAAACTTTTCTAGAATATGTTTACTTGAGAGCTGCGCAGAGAAAAACAGTAAGCACGTCGGCACGATGCACATGCGACTTTTCCTCGGAAAACATAGGGAACGCTGTGTATTGATCAACAAATGCACAATCAACAAATATATACGTGGGATTTCCACGGCGCTGAGGGAAACCCTGAAGCGACTATCGTGAAATACCGCGCTCAGTATCGAGCGGCATATCTGCATGGAAATAATTATTTTCGAGCGATGCCGATGGCGCGGCGCGACGGTGGAGCGCATCGCGCCCGGGTGTCAACGCGCGGCGGTGGTCGAACCATTCCAAAAGTCAGTGAGGGTGACGGCCTCTCCCGCTAAAGCGGAACAAGTTCGGTAAGAAGTTGTGCGTCACTGCGGGTAAGCAAAGTGCAAGGCACGGTTCAACACAAACGCAAGACGCACCCCCGCCTTGCTCAACTGCTCCTGCGTTACAGTCGTTGCGTCGGAGAGGTATGCCGCAGACAGTTGGTAGTGATTTGGGCTATCAGCCACGGGCAGTAAGCCGTATGCATGAGCTTTTGCTACGCCGAAAGATTCCCTGGCCCAGTCGGCGGCGGTACCGGTTGCCCATTGCGCGCGTTGAGCGTCCGTAATAGTGGCGATCAGTTGCTGTGCGACGGTTGTCGCGTTGCTGCCTAAACGCGCGACAAACTCTGTATCCCAGGCATGATGAAGGTTGTTTGACGCGATTCCGGGAGCGGTCACGATTTTCAGATTCCCGCCCCGGTCATGATCGTCACTCGCGTGTAGTGGTTGGTGTATGTCACCGACGAAGTGCAGGAGAAACTCGAGAGCTAATCGTCTTTCCTGCATGCTCGTCGTGGATTTTTCCAGTTCCGCGGTGAATTCTTCGATTTTATCGACCACGCAGTCATCGGCAGGGCCCAGGGACGCGGGCGTCTCCTTGGGCAACGCGGGTCGCCCAAAACATGCGGTTTGCAAATCGGGACCTTCCAGCTCCAGATCTACAAAATGCCAGTTGTGCGTTTGATAGTAATGAACTTTGGTCGTGTTGCGGTCAGAGTCGCGGAATTTATCCGCCCATGTCGCTTCCTGGTCTATCTGCGTACTCGACGTGAGATCGGTCTTATCCCCGGCGAGAATGGCATTAATCTTGGCGCGCACTGCGGATTCCAGATAGTGATCCGCTATCAGACCGATCACCTCGTGCCCTTCATCCCCCCACGCGTAAGCGGGCGCGGTGATGCAGCATAGGGAAAAGACGCAAGCGACCCTGAAGATCGTTGCGATGACCGTGGAAGGATGCGTCATGAAGGAAATCTTAAACATTCTTTTGAACGCATATTCGATCGCGCCTTGGATAGCCGTTTGATTGACCTAGCGCGGCAGGTCTTGCCTTCTTCCGTTAAATAATTTCTGCGGCGCGTTAAACCATTCCTACATGTCTCGGGACTAACTCCCGTCGTCCTTTTTTTCAACATCATGAGAGCACCATGCGCAACGCTTCCGGCAACAACTCGCTCTATCTGCTCGTCTGGCTGAACTCCTAGCGTGACAACGCCCATGAAGACGCTCGCACCCATCGGCATGATACTTGCCGCCTGCGCTGTGTCGAGCGCCGCCGTGCGAGCCACCGACCTTTCCCCCGACCTCGGGCGCGCGGCCCACCAGCTGGCTGAAACCACCTGCGCAAACTGTCATGGCGTCAGTGGTCGCAGCACCTCGCCGACGTTTCCGAATCTTGCCGCGCAAACCGTCCCATACCTGCAAGCCCAACTGCACGCGTTTCGCGATCAAACGAGAGGCGACCCCGACGCGCTCTCGTATATGTGGGGCATGGCATCGCAGCTTAGCGATGCAACGATCGAGGCCATCTCGACCTACTATGCCGCGCAGGCGCCATCGCGGGCCAAGACTGGGGATGCAAAGCTCATGGCCCGCGGCAAGCAGATCTTTGAAGAAGGCGTCACTTCGCAGGGTATTCCGGCCTGCGCGACCTGCCACGGCCCGCAGGCGCGCGGTAACAATATTTTCCCGCGGCTCGCCGGGCAGCACGCCGACTACCTGGTAAAGCAGGCCCTCGTTATACAGAGCGCTTTGCGCGCAGCGCCGATCATGCACGACGTGATCAAGGACCTTTCTAAGGATCAGATGCGGGCTGTCGCCACGTATCTCGAATCCCTGAGCCCCTGAGCCCCTGAGCCCCTGAGCCCCTGAGCCCCTGAGCCGGGGATGTCCTTCAGGATCCGATCGCATGGGAGGGATGCCGACTAATTTACGTGCCATCGCAATCGGGCGTCCGCGGAGTCGGTGGCTCGTCAGTCATACCATTCGATCGCAGTGCTGCAAATCGTTGGTATCTCAAGACGATGCGCTTACCTTCAATGAACGCGATGTATTGCGGCAGAAAAGCCAAGAATTTAGGGTCGAAGACTCCATTGTGGCCATCGATTATTTTGTCATGAGTGTAAATGACCGCCACGGGACTATTGTCGATAATCGCCGTGTTTGGCTGGCGAGTCATCCTTACACCAGAAAAGACTGTTGGCGACGTGAAATCGTAAAGCGCAACCTTCTGTCTATTCGCCGGTTTAAAATCGTCGTCGCTGAGGGAATCCGGATCTTGCTTTGCCAGTCGAAGTTCGTGCGTTTGCTGCTCGGTGAATTCCCCTAGCGCCTTACCCCACAACGCACCTTGGTAGGAATTCCTAAACATGGGCCGAAACGGACTCGTCAGCACCCGCGCGATGGGAAAGAAGAACTGTCTGGGCCTATCGTTGTCGGCCGAGAAAACCACAAGCTGGGGCGTTTGGTCGACCGGATATGCAAGCTGGCGATACAGCCCATCGATGCGCGCAAACTGATAGGCTTCGACCGCTGGGTTCACGAGAATATTGAGGTCTCCGAAACTATCAATGGGGATTTGCTCCAGCGTCGGATTGGATGGTCTCACTACCGACTGCACCGCATGGGTTAGGTGCGGCGCGCGCATTGCCAAGTCCGACTCAATGGGGCGACCGACGGCCTTCAGGAGAGCCTGGCCACCAAAGCTGTGTCCGACCGTAAACAGACCGGTGAACGGCACATTTCGGTTATGAGTGCAGGCGTCGAGGAATCGCTGGTACGCATTTGCGCGAAGATAGATGCGTTGTAATCGCTCCAGAAACTCTGAAAAATCCCCGTCGCCCACGCGTTCCGCGGCCGTCTTTCTCCACCACATTGTTCCATAGTCGAGCAACCCTGGAAGCGCGCGTCCGCGCCAACCGACGTAAATTCCAATGAGTTTAAAGTTGGGACTACCGGTCAATTCCTGACGAGCGGCGCGGCGCTGTGGTTGGGAAAATTCGCCTGACAAGTTACCAAGCCACGTTTTGAACTGTTCTAAGTTGGGATCGTGCGGTGCGGCGTTGTGGTGCCATCCGTGCGTGAAGACGACAACATAGGTGCTCGACGATGTCGCCAGAGACTGCGCCTCCACAGAGGCGAGCGTGTCCTGGGCCGTAGCGGGATCCCAAAAGGAACCGAAATCATCTAGTTGGACAATTCGAAGATCGTATGCCGGCTGGGGCGAACCACTATCCGGATACGCATGGTTGTACAGAGAACAGGCGCCGAGCAACAGGACAGCAACCAGAATCACTGTTATTGCCGTGATCAAATACCACATTGGAGATCTCCCCTCTTCCAAAGGATTTTCCGAGCCGCGAAATCCCCATGTCTCCTTGGCGCGTTAGTTATTCCAGCTATCGCTCGGCATCGCACGAATCGCACGCCGCATCACATCTTTCCAATACAACGCCCGTTGTTCGCCGCCGATGCGCCGCAGTAGAGCCGCCACCACTGAGCATTTCGATACAAGTAGAGCATTGAGGATGAGGAATGGGCGAGTCCCCGTTTAGAATGGCGCCTTTTCGGCTGACATTCTAAACGTTGTACCGCCGATTTGGCCGGGAGTTGCCCTCTGAGTTCATAACCCAAAGCCACCTCCGGTCCATCGTCGTGCAGTTCAGACATTGCACTCGAATGCAGCGGGTGGTAAAAAAATCAGCAGGTCAAGCAAGCGGCTGAATGACGGTAACGTTTTGGTTGCACGATTCAGGTTCTGCACCGGACCACAGCAAACTGGCTTGCTGGGTCACACGCATGCGCTGCCATAGGCAGTACAGATCTTCTCGGGTAAGGAACACAAGATTCCGGTCTTGGGTTGGGGGCGGTGGGCTCTATCCCAGTTTAGTAATTTCCCGCCAATATGACACTGCCGGTTGCCTAGATCGATTTCTAGCTCCGTACGGGCGACCAGGCATACCTTACCGAGCTGCCGGCGCGACCACCGCAGCGTGTACGACACCGCACAGACCAAGCCCAGGACCTGCGTCTAATCTCAAAAAATCACAGGAAGCAGTCGCCTTGCGGGCCGAAGATCTGAAGGCGTTCGACACTGCCCAATGCGGTTGAACGAGCAACATCTACACAGGAGAAATCGACTATGAAAGTAAATGCCAGAAAGGCGTTTGTCCTCACTTGCGGCACGATAGCTGCGGTCGTCATTGCGGGTGCGGCGTCATTGATTATTTCTCGACCCGCCGCTGCAACGGCGCAATTTGCCAAAGACACTGGAAAAGTTTGCGGGGATTGTCACACGAACCCAAAGGGTGGCGGCGCGCTCACGTCGTTCGGAGAGCAATTCAAAGCGAATGGGAACAAAATGCCGAAGTAAGCATCATCATACTAAAACCCCGTCAACGCGCTTTAGCACCGCGTATGGATTGCGCTTGTCGCCGCATCGCCGACATTAAGTCGTGTGAAACTACCGCGAGCTTCGTGTTGTGTTCCTTGCTTGCTCACAAGCCCTTCGGGACCGCGCATATGCTGCGCGCCCGCGCTTCGACGGCTCTTATGATGTCATCGATGCTGGCCGGTAGGAATTGGTTCACAACATGCTGAAGAAATCCGGACTGTAACTCAAGCTCAGCTGCAACGCTGATGCGGCACCCGGCCGACGGGATTGCTGCGACAAGCCACGACAGGTTGAAGTGTCGGAATGGCGAGTCCGTCGACGTTACGTCGATGCGCTCGGGACGATGTAGCGTGGCCTTCGATACGAATTGCAGGCGGATGGGCCCGAGGCCCAAGACTTGCTCGACGTAGCAAATATTGAACTCGCGCTTTTGAATTCGCGCCGAAATCCACCATCTCAAGAATTCGGGATAACGTTCGATATCGGCGGCAAGATCAAACACCTGCTCGCAACTAAAAGGCAGTGTCCCTCCAACTTTCTCGATCACCATAACTTATCAATTTGGGCGGGACGACAGCACTGGGCAGAAATCAAAATGAGCACGGGTTCAGACGGACCTGTCGAACAGCGACGAATTATCGATGTAAATGCGGTACGCGGCGATTTTTTCGCCTTGCATCTCAAAGACGTTGGCGAATGGAACGCGGATCACCGAACCATCGTGGCGCGTATAGGTCACCTCACCCTCGCAGACTGCGGTCGCAGCGCCGTTCCACGTACGGAATAGTCGGTGCCGGCTGGACGCAATGGCCGCGAAAAACCCCGCGGCGGCCGCGTGAATGGCTTCATGGCCGACGACGACCGGAGCATTGCCAAAGCGAAACTGCGCATCCGGAGTGAGCAAATCAACGAAGCCGGCCGCGTCGCCGGCGTCGATGACCGCGAACACACGCTCCCACCATGCGCGATCAGGTTGAAAGACATGCTCTAGTACGCCAGCAACGATCATCGCGTTACCGGTAGTATATGTTTCATGCGTGCGGAGCCAGTGGCAGCTATCATTTTGCACAGCATACGCGACGCCGTGACACCGTACTAACTTACAAAGGATGACATATGGTCGAAGCGTCCCAGCAGATAGATGAGCCCTCATCGGCACTGGCGGGGCCGGGCATGGCGGCGGCTGTACGGCGGGCGTTTCTCGCCACGCGGCCGCCATTCCTTATCGCTTCGTTGTTGCCGGTACTCGTTGGCACCGCTTGGGCCAGCGCGGCTTTTCATCGCTTCAACGGACTGCTGTTCGGGCTCGCCCTCGCAGCCACCGTGCTCGCGCACGCAGCGACCAACGTCTACAACGATGTCGGCGATGATCTGATCGGCGCCGATGCCGGCAACACGGATCGTATTTATCCGTATACCGGAGGCTCGCGTTTCATCCAAACCGGACTGTTATCGCGCAGCCAGATGACTCGCCTCGCACTCGGCTTGGCTGCTGCCGCGCTGACTCTCGGCGCGCTGCTCGCGGTGTTGCGCGGCCCCGGTGTGATATTGCTCGGTGTTGTTGGCCTCGGCCTCGGGCTACTGTATTCGCTGCCCGGCGCGCAGTTATCTGCGCGTGGCATTGGTGAAGCGGCCGTGGCAATCGGCTTCGGCGCACTGCCGGTGCTGGGTAGCGTGTGGTTGCAGACGGGGTTCATCGATTCTGCTGCAGTACTCTTGTGCGTACCCGTGAGCGCATGGGTGGCGGCGATTCTGATAATCAACGAGGTGCCGGATATCGAGGCGGACCGTCGTGCGCACAAACGCACGCTTGTTGTGCGCTGGGGTGCGGGCGGTGCGCGCTGGATCTATCGGGGCCTTACCTTGGTCGCCCTAGCAGCCTCGGACGCAGCAGTCGCACTTCACGCGCTGCCCCTCTGGTCCGCGCTTGCGGCACTGGCGATCGCGACCCTCGGTCTGTGGGCTGTTTGTGGCATATCGATAGAACGCTCAGGGCGCCGGCGGCTGAAGCAGAGCATTGAGCTAACCCTCGCCATTCACGCACT
>PMMB01000158.1:0-3664 GCA_003165495.1 Gammaproteobacteria bacterium
CTAAGAAGCAGGTCGGAGCCGTGTTTGACTCGCTTTCCGCCTCGATCAAGAAAAGTCTTCGCAGTCACGGCTTGTTTACATTGCCCGGACTTCTGAAGATGAAAGTCGTGAAGAAACCGGCCACGAAGGCGCGTGAGGGGGTCAATCCTTTCAACGGCGAGAAAATGACGTTCAAAGCGAAACCGGCGAGCAAGAAAGTGCGCATAGCCGCGCTCAAGACGCTCAAGGAATTCGTGAACTGATTTGACTTGGCGCTTACGGAGCGGCTGAGGTTCCTCAGCCGCTCTGAATCGCATCGATGACGGCGTCGCGCAATTCGCGCAAACGACCGTGGAAGAAGTGACCCACCCCGGGTAGTACTACCAGCCGCGGTTTTGGGTCGAGGCCGTTCACCCAGGCGATGACCGCGGCTGGATCCACCACATCGTCCGCATCGCCCTGAACGACCAGCCACGGGCAGCGCGGAACGGCCATTTTGGACCCATCGAAGGACTGAATGGCAGGTGCAATGGTGATCAAGTGCCGCGGCACCCGCTGTTGCGCCAGCCGCAACGCGACGTAGCCGCCGAACGAAAATCCTGCGATCACCAAATCCCTACCGGGCCAGCGCTCCGCCCCCCACGAGGCGACGGCGTCCGCATCGGCGGTTTCGCCGACACCTTGGTCGAATACGCCGGCACTCGCGCCGACCCCGCGAAAATTGAAGCGCAGCGTGGGGATGCCGATTTCCTGCAGCGCTCGCGCCACCGTGGTGACCACTTTGTTGTCCATGGTGCCGCCAAACAAAGGATGCGGATGACAAACTACCGCGTAGCTGGATCCCGCCACCCCGGGATCCTCGACGATCGTCTCCAGCGCGCCCGCTCGCCCCTCTATGGAGAGACGCTCAAGCGCCGAGCTCATTCGATGGCGACGAGATCGATATCGAAGACCAGGGTCGCGCCCGGCGGTATGACGCCGCCGGCACCGCTGTCGCCGTAGGCGAGGTCCGCGGGAATGACCAGTCGGCGACTCGCGCCGACCTTCATGCCGACCACACCTTGATCCCAACCCTTGATGACCTGACCGGCGCCCACCGGGAAGCGAAAAGGCTGCCCTTGGTTAAGCGAGCTATCGAACTGCTTGCCTTTGTTGTCCTTTGCCGAGGCCTCATACAACCAACCGGTGTATTGCACGACGGCAATTTTTCCGGCGGTTACAACCTCGCCCGTACCCGCTTTAAGTTCCACAGATTGCATCGCGTTCACTCCGCTCGTGGGTACCGCACTGGGTTTGCCGCTGCAGGCCGCGAGCAAACCGGCGAGGACAACGACACCGATCTTCCGCAGGGGTGTATTGCATGGCATGGCCGCCATCTTAAAGGATTTTGCGGTTGCGGTGGATCACCGCGCCGGCCGTTTACCGGTCGATGGAGAGTTGCGATCCGTGAATTTTCAGGGCAGCGGCCACGCTGAGAACGATCGCTGCGCAACAAATCAATGGGACGTCGGCACCTGTCGCAAGTGCAGCGCCGATGGCGCCGATCCCGAGACTGCCGGCGACCACCAAACCGATTTCGGCGCTGAGACCTAAGAAAAACAGCCGCAAGGCCCCGATGGCGTCATCGATCTCGTCGACCACTTGTAAGATCCACTCCATAAGCCAGCGAGTCTAGGTGAGCGCCTGCGCTCTCACCGTGAGTGAGATCACACCCTTGCTATGGTGCCTGCGGCTGCGTAGGCTTAACCCCTACATGCAGCGAATTCTCGTCCTGAATCCGAAAGGTGGTTCGGGTAAAACGACGATAGCCACAAATCTCGCCAGTTATTTTGCGAGCCAGGGTGATCGTCCGGTGTTGTCGGATAACGACCCTCAGGGCTCGAGCACCCGCTGGCTGAAGAAGCGCAAGCCCGAGCAGGCCATCATCCACGGCGTCGCGGCTTTCGAACGCAACTCCCGTATGACTCGAGCTTGGCAAATGCGCGTTCCGGCGGACGCGGCGCACGTCGTTGTCGATACCCCGGCGGCGGTACCGTCGCAGGATATGCCGGACATGATCAAGAACGCCGACGCCATCATCGTGCCGGTGCTGCCTTCCGATATCGATATTCATGCCTGCTCGAAATGCATCGCCGACTTGCTGCTGATCGCCAAGGTGCGGCGCGATGAAAATCGCATCGGCGTGGTCGCCAATCGCGTCAAGCGCAATACGGTCATCTATCAGTCGTTGATGCGATTTCTGGAGACCTTGCGGATTCCGGTCATTGCGACCCTGCGTGACTCTCAGAACTATGTGCGCGCGGCCGAACAGGGCCTAGGATTGCACGAAATGAAGCTATACGCGGTGGAGCAGGATCTTGCGGACTGGCAGCCGATGCTGGCTTGGTTGAAGGCAAAGGAGGGCGCTTGGCGTGAGACCGCCTGAGCGCGCGCAGCGGTAAATTATTTTTTGTCTTCCCAGGAGCCGCGAATTTTTTCCGCCCAGTTCTTGTAGCTGTGCCAATTGTAGAGGTTGTTGGTAATCGCCCCGTGGCGACCGCCGGTCTTGATACCCGGCTCCGCGCGAGGAGCCCGGCGGTCCACTCCGCTGTATCGAGTTTGATTCTTAACGTCGCTCATCGCTTGTGCCTCTGTCGATGGTCACAACAGTAAGTGTCGTGCGGCCTCTAGGGCAGGAACTGTGTCACAGGGAACTTAGGCCTGTCGCCGGCCGGCGACGCGCGTTGCGATGCGCATCTCAGAGACTGTCGCGGTAAGTTAAATGGCGCAAATTCGCGCGTCGTCACCAGGCATCGAAAAGCGGCTTCAGTTCCTCGAGCGAGGATGCGAGTGCCGCCGGCAATAATGTCGTGTAGGCATCGAGCAGAGCCATCGCGTTGCGCGCGGGATCGGCTCGCGTGGCCGCGCCCAAGCGGCGCGACATGCCGCGGTTCACGATATGCAGATTTTCATAGAGCTCTTCGAGTGCCGCAAAGCCTTGGGTGTGGTTTGCGGCCGCTAATTCGCGTGCCAGCAAAAACATACTAATGCTGCGATATACCGTTTCGACTTCACTCGCGAACGGCAGATGGAAACGCGCCATGGGGCGAAAACGGTCGGTCCAAGGACAGCCCGCGGTCGCCATGATCAATCCAAGCACGGAACTCATCGCCTGTTGCGCCGTGGTTTCGGCGTATATCGTGCGCTCCGCCTGCGTGACCGTCACGCCGACCGTATCGAACGAGACCAGAGCGTTGAGCGGCTCGATCGCCGACGCCATTTGCAATGCGGCCGGACAATGCGGGTGTTCGTCGGCGTTGAGCGGGCAATTGGCGCATTGGTTGAACTTCAATTCCGTCCAAAACGGCGGTGCGGACGGCGCCGCATTGGAGAGACGAAAATCCGCGGCGTCGAAGGTAAAATCCAGAGACTTCCGCGATCCGTCGGGCAAATCGAAGACATAGCGGATGCGCTGCGGATCGCTCATGCCACGAGCCGGTAGCAAGGCGTGTATTCAGTGCCCGTGCATTTCATCCGGCCCTGCGCAACGAATGAACGCAGCAATCGATCGAGAGGCTCCATGATCGACGGCTCGCCGGCGAGCTCGAAAGGACCACAGCGTTCGATCGCGTTGATGCCGTACTCTTTGATGTTTCCCGCCACGATTCCGGAAAATGCGCGCCGCAAATTCGCGGCGCGTTCGTGC
>PMMB01000158.1:3685-11089 GCA_003165495.1 Gammaproteobacteria bacterium
TACGAATCGCTTGCCTGCCGCCGGAAGTCACGAACTTGGGCGAGACCATGCACCATCGCACGCGCGACGCCTGCGGGGTCGTCGATGATCATTTGGTAGCGGGACTGCGCGGCTACCCCTAAGGTCGACCCGATGAAGCGATGGATTTGTTCGAAATACTCGGCGCTGTCGGCCGGACCCGTGAAAACCACGGGAAAAGGCAAATCCCGATTGGCCGGATCGAGCAAAATGCCGAGCAAGTACAGGATTTCCTCGGCCGTGCCTGCGCCGCCCGGAAAAATGACGATGCCGTGACCCAGTCGGACGAACGCTTCCAAGCGCTTTTCAATGTCCGGCATGATCACCAATTGACTGACGATCGGGTTGGGCGGTTCGGCCGCGATGATGCCGGGTTCGGTGACGCCCAAGTACCGTCCGTCGACGATACGCTGCTTCGAGTGCCCGATGGTCGCGCCTTTCATGGGACCCTTCATGGCGCCCGGACCACAGCCCGTGCACACGTCCAAGCTGCGAAGCCCTAGTTCATAGCCGACTTTTTTGGTGTAGTCGTATTCGATACGCCGGATGGAATGGCCGCCCCAGCACACCACCAGATTCGGCCTCATCTGCAATTCCAGAACGCGCGCATTGCGCAAAATATGAAATACCGCGTTGGTGATGCTGGGGGAGGACGCGAGGTCGAAGCGGCCGCTTTCCATGATCTCATTCGAAATGAACACTACGTCGCGCAGCACGGCGAACAGATGGTCCTTCAATCCCCGGATCATCACTCCGTCGACGAAGGCGGCCGCCGGCGCGTTCTTGATCTCGAGCTTGATGCCCCAGGCCTGGCGCACGATCTGCAGGTCGAAGTCGCGGTACTTCTCGAAGATCAGCCGTGTATCGTCGATATCGCTGCCCGAATTGAGCACGGCGAGCGCGCACTTGCGAAACAAGGGATACAGGCCGCCTTGCCCGGAGTCGAGCAATTTCGCGATCTCTTGCTGCGACAGCTGCTCCATGCTGCCCTTGGGCGCGACGCGCGCATCGACCAAGTCAGACGATAGAATCGTGGTTTCCACGCGACACCTGTTACGGATAGATATCGATCGGAATATTGTCTTGCGTGCGCATCCACACTTCGACCATATCGGAGTTGGACAGGGCGATGCATCCGTCCGTCCAATCATTCGACTGGTAATACGCCGCCGGATGCTTGGGCGCGTTGGGGAAGCCATGAATCATGATCGAGCCCCCGGGCGCCCAGCGTTTCTTGCGCGCACGCAGTTCGTCGCTTTTGTTGGGGTAGGACACTTGAATGGCGAGGAAGTAATCGCTGCGTGTATTGCGGCGGGCCAGGTAGTAACGGCCCTCCGGGGTCCGATAATCGTGTTCGCGCTCTTTCTGTCCCGACGGGCTCAAACCCAGCTGGACTTTGTACTCACCCAGCAGCTGGCTGCCGCTGTACAGGTACAGCTTGTGTTCCGCCTTATGGACGACGACCCGGTCGGCCGACCCGGATTCTGCGGCCGAGGCGCCCCGCATCGGAGCCACCAGGCAACTTGCCAACACCAGGACCGCCCACAGATTGCTCATTGGCGAAATTATACCGTGTAGTCGATAGGACATAATCGGCTCTAGCTCACGTCCCGGTATACTGGAGACAAATGCGCGTTCCCCTGATTCCGGTCCTTTTGCTCGTGGGATGGCTGGCCGGCTGCGCCGGCCAATCGTCCGTCAAGCCCGTCGAGGCCCTGGACGAGCGCACCGGGGTTACCGTGGGCGCGCTCAAAGAACCGATCGAACTCGTGCCAAGCGCACAAAACGCACTCATCTCGCACCAGCGCTTGAGCTTCGCCTACTTGGGCCCGGTGGAATGGGATCGCAGCGGCGCCATCAGCTATGGTTTGTGGATCCACATTGCTCCCGGAAATGACCTGCAACCCGGCGATATTCATGCATCGGCCGCCCTCACTCTGAACCTCGATGACGGACCGCTTGCGCTGTCGCTCATCGAAGTGCCGACACTCGGCCGCGACCCATACAAGCGCGTCGCTTCCTGGGGCCAAACTGCGTACTTCGACCTCAACGTCGAAATGCTCAGGCGCATGGCCGCGAGCCGCAAGCTCGGACTCGATGTTCGCGCGCAAGACGGCTCCATCATCAGTTTTTCTCCCACTCTGGATACCCGCGCCGCTCTGAGCCAGTACCTGCATGCTCGCGGCATTACTGGCGATTGATGGGCACCACTCGCGGCAGCGTGATCGCCGTCCCGGGTCGTACGTCGCTGAAGTCCACGTCGGGGTTGTACTCGGCCACCAGCCAAACGGGCACGTCGGCATGTTGTTGCGCGATCACCCACAGCGACTCACCACGCTTCACCGAATAGTTCTCGGTACCGGCGATGCGATGGGAGGCAAAAAACTCCTCTTGCAGGCGGCGGTGATACTCGCGGCGCGTCGTCGCAAATTGTTGGGCGCTCACCCGGGAGAGATCCAATTTGACCTTGTGACCGAGCGTCACCATCGCATTCTTGTGCAATTTATTTAAGGTCCGCAGCGCCTGCGAACCGACTCCCGACCAGTCGGCGTAGTGTCCCAGGGTTTCCGCCGCCTGCACGATCACGGTGTTGTCGGCGCCGACGCTGTAATCCGTGGCGTCCGCATTGCCCGTCGGCGCGGCGACCGGCAGCAGGGCGTTGCTATCGGTTTGCCGCTCGGAGACCGGTTCCCTGGGCGGCGGCGCAACCTTTTCGGGCTCGGGCTCGGGCTCGGGCACCGCAGCAATCGACGGCGCTACCGGCAGCACCGCCGCGACGGCCGCAGCTGCACCGCCGGCGGCTTCCGCCCGCGACGCCGGCATGGGAATGCGCACGATCTCGCCCCGCGCGGCGGCGCGAGTGGCGCTCCAGCCGTTCGTCGCCAGCAATCGACTCAAACTCACGCCGCTGACCGCCGCAATACCGGCCAAGGTCTCGCCGCGGCGAATTTTATGGCTGCCGTCATTGCGTTGAGCCACATAGCGCCGCGCCGGCGGCACGCGTTCCCATGCGCCGGCGATATTCGCTTGCTGCGGGGTGCCGGGCAGCCGCAGCATATAGCCGCGCGGCACGAATCGGCTGGCGCTCCAGATCGGCGGCCGCAGTGCCGGATTTAGCACGCGCAGCGCTCCCATGTCGACTTTGAATGCCTTGGCCAGCGCATCCACCGGGATATAGTCCGGCAATTCCACGAGTGTGCTGTCGGTGTCGGGTAGGCGTGTGATCGGTCCGAAGTACTTGTCGGCGTTACGATCCACTTCGAGTGCCGCCAGAAACGCCACGTAAAAGTTGCGCGATGCAAAGCCGAATGTCGCACCCTGGTAGTGCTTGACGATGACGGCGATGTCGCTGCTGCCCAATTCGTCCTGGGCCCGCCGCAAGCCGCCCGGGCCGTGGTTGTACGCGGTGACCGCGAGCGGCCAGGTGCCGAGCAACCGGTAGTTGTACAGCATCAAATTCGCCGCAGCGTCCGTGGCGCTGTACGGGTCCAGACGTTCGTCCACCACACTGTCGACACGCATGAATCGTCTGGCGGTCGATGGCATGAATTGCCACAGCCCAGCGGCGCCGGCTTTCGAGTAAGCCGCAAGATTGAACGAGGATTCGACGTGCGGGAGCGCCGCGATCTCCGCCGGCACGCCATGTTGCGCCAAGGTGTGCGCAATCTGCTTTTCCCAAACCGCGGCCCGAATCAATCCTTGATGAAATCGATCCGCTTGTCCCAATTGGAAGCGTATTCGCTCGATCGCGTCGCGAAAGTCGCGTGGGCTTGCTTTATCGCCGAAGGCGTGCAGGATACGCTGCTCATGGGGCGTGAGAGTGTCGGTCGAGCCCGCCGCAAACTGCTTCAGCAAGCTCGTGTAGCGCGCTTTCGCCTCTGCGACGCGCCGTTCACGCTGCGCAGGCGAGGCGCCGGGATCGAAGCGCAGCACCTCGTAGACCAGGCCGAGATTCCAATCGTCGTGCAGCAAGCCTTGGTCGGTCGTGACCTCGGTATAGACGCGAATCCAAAAGCGCACGTCCTGCTCGAGCTCCGCAGGATGCGCGAACGGATCGGGCGCCTCGGCGCCTGCCGCAAAGTTGTAGAGGAGCGGCGCGAGCAAGAGCCCGAACGCCGCTATCTTGATTAGTTTGACTATCGGCGATCTATCCGCATTTGGACTCGCCACAATTCAAACACGTCTTGCAACCGTCCATCATCACGACGGCGGCGGTGCTGCACTTCGTGCACAGTTGCGCCCCTTCGGGAAAATGCGACTTTGAAAAAGCGTCGGTTTGCTTGGTTCGCGCCTCGAACTCCGCGCGTTTTTCCTGCACGAGCTTGCGCTGGTGCACGTCGAGTTCGGGCTTCTTGAGCAATCCGATCGACTGCAGGTGACGCTCGATCACATAACCCAGCTCAGCGATGGTCGAGGGCATGAACTTGCCGCCGGGTTGCCAGTAACCGCCCTTCGGATCGAATACCGCCTTCAATTCGTCGACCAGAAAAGTCGTATCGCCTCCCTTGCGAAATACCGCGGAAATGACCCGAGTGAGCGCGACGATCCACTGGAAATGGTCGAGATTCTTCGAGTTGATGAACACTTCGAACGGGCGCCGCTGCTCGTGCGGCGTGCCTTCGTTGAGCAAAATGTCGTTGATGGTGACGTACATGGCGTGATCGGAAACCGGAGTCTTGATCTTGTAGGTCGAGCCGATCAGAACCTCGGGCCGCTCGAGCTTCTCGTGCATCCAAATCACGTTGTCTTGCGTCTTCGGCGGGTCCTTGGAAGGGGCCGCCGGCGCGTCCTTCGCTTCCGGCTTCTGCACCCGGTATTTGGCGATCTTCTTGTCGATTTTGATGTGAGCCATGATCAGAATTTCCCGTAATAGCCTTCTTTCAGCGCATCGAAGAGATTGGCGGCGGTGTGCATTTCGCCGTCGTATTCGATCTCCTGATCGCCCCTCGCTTCGACTTCAGTGCCATCCTCCAGCGTGAATACGTAGGTGGTGTTCTTGAGGTCGTCTTCTTTGACCAATACACCCTGGAATGCTTCCGGATTGAAGCGGAACGTCGTACAGCCCTTGAGACCCTGATCAAAGGCATACATGTAGATGTCTTTGAAATCCTCGTACTTGTAGTCGGTCGGAACATTCGCCGTCTTGGATATCGACGAATCCACCCACAGTTGCGCCGCCGCCTGGACATCGACGTGTTCCTTGGGGCCGATGTTGTCCGCGGAGATGAAATAATCGGGCAGCTTTTCCGCCGGATTCTGCGAATCCGGCATGGCGCGGGAATTCACCATTTCGCGGTACGCCAGCAGCTCGAAAGAGAACACGTCGATCTTCTCTTTGGACTTCTTGCCTTCACGGATCACATTGCGGAAATAATGATGCGCGAACGAGGGCTCGATGCCGTTCGATGCGTTGTTGGCGAGCGACAGTGAGATCGTGCCCGTCGGAGCGATCGACGTGTGATGCGTAAAGCGCGCACCGACTTCGGCGAGTTCATCCACCAATTCGGGCGAAGCCTCGGCGATTCGCTGCATATACCGGCTGTAGCGGGCATGCAGAACCCTGCCTGAGACCCGCGCGCCGACGCGCCAGCCGTCCTTGACCATCTCAGGACGCTTGCGCAGCATCGCGCGCGTGACCGTGAACTCTTCGTTCATGATCGGCGCCGGGCCCTTCTCGCGCGCCAGATCGAGTGCGGCTTCCCAGCCGGCCACGGCCATTTCCCGAGATACATTTTGGGAAAACGCCACCGATTTCTTCGAGCCGTATTTCATGCACAGCAGGGTCATGGCCGAGCCCAAACCTAAGAAACCCATGCCGTGGCGGCGTTTGCGCATGATTTCGGCGCGTTGCTGCGCCAACGGCAAGCCATTGATCTCGACCACGTTGTCGAGCATGCGCGTGAACACCTTCACGACTTTGCGATAGGTTTCCCAATCGAAGCGGGCGTTCTCAGTGAACGGTTCGACCACGAATTTAGTTAGATTGACCGAGCCCAGGAGGCATGAGCCATAGGGCGGAAGTGGTTGTTCGCCACACTGCCCTGTCACGAGGCCGTTAAATATGACGGTGTTGCAATCCTCTTGCGTGGTATCGAAGACGGCTTCCCGTCCCACGTAGGTGATCTCGGCGATTCGGCTCGTGAAACGCTGCGATTTATTTAGCGCTTTTCCTTCAACCCATCGCGCGTATTTCGCGTTCTTCTCTTCCGTCAGGAATCCAATGTCCGCCATGAAATACTCACGCGATTCGCCATCGACAATCAACTCATAGTCCGCGCCGCATGCGTACTCTTTCTTGCCACCTTTGCCGTCGGGTAGGAGACGGCTGCTCGCCTCGCGGCGCTTCAACACGCGCGCGAAAATGCCGAAATTCGCCAACAGCATCTGCACGTCCTTGAGCAGTGACGGATGGCTGGACGCGAGTCGCACCGAGCAGCTCGTGCTGTTATCGCCCGAGATGTTCACCGTGCCGTCCGCCTGGAACAGCGCGCGCAGATAACCTTTGACGCAGTCCTCGCTGCCGCGCCAGACGATTTCCGGAACCTTGAGCTTGGTCTCGGCTGTGAATCCGTACTGCGCCAGCACACGAGCGAGAATCACCGAACGGATCATCACCAGATTGCGCGCCGGCACCGCAACTGAGCCCACCTGGTAGTTCCTCGGGGTTGCGGCGAATCCGGCAATCAAGGAGTTGACATAGCCGACCACGGTGTCGGCGACGGCGCGGTCGGCTCCCCACAGATTGACGACCGCCGCCTCCTTGCCCTTGCCGCGATTCGTGAAATGACCATCACCCGTGAGCAAGCCCAACAACTGCCCGAGCTCGGCGCTGCCGCAGCCGCCGAACTGCCCCTTTCCGGACTGAATCAGCAACTCATCGCCAGGCTTGAGATCTTTGAGCTTGATCTTGCCGCGACTCGTATAGAAGTCGTGCCATTCGGTCGCCTTGACCTCATAGCCGTCCTGCGTCACAACGCGGTAAACATCCGCGGACGATGAAGTCATGAAAGCCGGAACGGCCGGCCGCACCGCCACGCCCTTGCCCTCGCCTAGGGCCCGGCCATCGACGGTCGCCTGAATGTCGACCCGCGCGGCGTACAGCTCGCCGATCCGCACCATGCCGAATTGCGTCGCCAGACGGGTGTCCGCAGTCACGCAGGGATTTGTGGCGCGAATGTTCTCGGTCCACCAGTTGTTGTTCATCTCGTTGACTTTATCGACGAGGATGAAGCCCGGCTCGGCAAAGTCGTAGGTGGAGGACATGATCACATCCCACACGCGGCGCGCCGGCAAAGTCTTGTAGATTTTGCAGGCAACCAGGCCTTCCTCGTTCGCGACATACCCTTCCGTATACGGCCATTCGCGCCACACATACTTCGAGGCGTC
>PMMB01000125.1:0-454 GCA_003165495.1 Gammaproteobacteria bacterium
GCCGTCGTGCGCTCGACCCCCGCACTGGTGGTGTTCACCCAGTAGTGCTGAGGGCCAAGGCGCGCCACGATACCGTCGTCGACGACGATGCCATTTTCGTTCAGCAATAATCCGTAGCGTGCCTGGCCTGGATTCAAGTTCGACATCGTCCCCACATACATGAGATCCAGAAAGTGCGCCGCGTCCGGACCATATATCTCGAGCTTGCCGAGCGGCGAGCCGTCGAGCAGCCCGGCATTTTTGCGTACCGCACCGGCCTCCCGCTGGGCGGCAGACTCCAGGGATTCATTTTGTCCGGGATAGGCGGCCGGGCGGACCCAGTTGCCGAATTGTTCGAACAATGCACCGCGCGCTTGGTGCCACTCGTGCGCCGGAAGATGTTTCAACGGTCGATACAAAGCACCTACCCGCCGTCCCGCGAGCAGCCCGAGCGTGACCGGCGCAAACGGCGGCC